>DATKHQ010000196.1:0-13404 GCA_035510175.1 Candidatus Sulfotelmatobacter sp.
AGCTCGACCGGGACGACGCGGAGCCGGTAGTAGAGATCCTCGCGGAACCGTCCTTCGCGGACCATCCGCTGCAGATCGCGATTCGTCGCGGCGATGATCCGCACGTCCACGCGGATGTCCTCGGCCCCCCCGACGCGCTTGAAGGACTTGTCCTCGAGGACGCGCAAGAGCTTCGCCTGAAGCGATGGACCCATCTCGCCGATCTCGTCCAGGAACACGGTCCCGCCGTCGGAGAGCTCGAGGAGGCCCTTGCGCTGCTTGTGAGCGTCGGTGAACGCGCCGCGCTCGTGACCGAACAGCTCGCTCTCGAGGAGGGTCTCGGCCAGCGCGGAGCAGGTGATGTTCATGAACGGGGCGGCGGCGCGGTCGCTCCGGTAGTGGAGCGCCTTCGCGACCAGGTCCTTCCCCGTTCCGTTCGCGCCGGTGATCAGGATCGTCGAGGCGGGGCTTCTGACGACCTTGCGGAGCAGGGCGCGGACCTCGTTCATCGCGCGCGAGGACCCGACGATCTCGTCGAAATCGTGGCCCGGCGCGGGGGCGCCCTCCTTCTTCTCCGCCTCCCGCGCCGCGCGCGCCGATCGCCCCGGCTCGCTCGTCCGTCCCGCGGCGGCGGTCTCCAGGGCCTCGCGCCGGTGCTCCTCCCGCCGGTAGAGCTGCGCGTTGTGGATCGCGCTCGCGGAGAGGTTGGCGACGATGGAGATCAGCGTCTCGTCGCGCTCGGTGAAGACCGGCCGCTCGACGCTCTCCACGAAGAACACGCCCACGAGGCGATCCTCGATGAGCAACGGGATCGCCATCTGGCTTTCGGCGTCGGGGAGGCCGGGCAGCTCCGGAACGGGGCCCAGGCTCGCCGCATCTCCCGATTCCTCCACCTGCTTGCGGATCGCGCTCACGTACGCGCGCTGCTGGCTGAGGTTACCGACGCGCATGAGGCGCTTCTTCTTGGCGACGGTGCCGACCACGCCCACGCCGACGTCGACCTTCGACCCGAGAGGCGGCTCGGGGTACCCGCCGCCCGCCACGACCCGGAGCGACGTGCCGGAATCGTCGAGCAGCAGGACGAGGGCGTGCGAGAAGCCGAACACGTCGCGCATCGTGTGCAGGACGATCTCGTAGATGCGCTCCAGGTTCAGCGTCGCGTTCAAGCGCGTCGAGACGCCGCGGAGGATGCAGATCTCCTCCGTCGCGCGGCGCAGCTCCTCGGCGAGCTGGGCCAGGCGGGGGTCGTCGCTCAAATCTTCCTCACGCCGAGCACCCGGTAGATGTCCGCCGCCTTCAGCTTGAAGATCCCGCTCATCCCGGTGACGGACGCGATCGCCTCGATCTGCATGTCCATCTCCTCGAAGATCGGGCCCGAGGTTTCCGAGCGCTCGTATTCGAGGTCGAGCAGCCAGTACGATCGTCCCAGGATGTCGTTGAGGCAGAGGCACGCCCGGGGGTTCTCGCGGACGTTGCGGATCGTTTTGCTGAAGAACTGGAACGACAGCGCGACGTGCTCGTCGTCGACGTAGTGGGCCTGCGAGATGATCGTGGTGTTCGGCTCGCCATCGGCGGAGCAGGTGGCCAGCACCAGCGGCACGCCGTTGTCGAGGACCGGGCGGATCTCGGCGGGGAGGACCGAGGCCATCACGCCCCCGCCGGGAAGACGCGGCGGCCCGCCGCGGGGCCGGGAGTCTGGAGAAAGATCTCCTCGACCGCGAAGCGCAGCGCGACGGCGGGCTCGTGCACCCGCGCGGCCAGGTCGTCCTCACAGTACCGGCCCTTCAAGTGATCCTGGACGCCGCTGACGAACCTCCGCAGGCAGGCGTGAAAGACGGGACGGTCGGCGGGCCCCGCCGCACGGTGCTCGAGGTAACGTCCCTTGAGCTGGTACGTCTCGTGCGGTCCGATGACCTCCGCGACCATCGCGATGCGTCCCGCCGGCGCCAAACCCTCGGCAAGGCGGTCGGTGAAGCTCGCCGGCACGAGGCACACGACGCTCTCGAGATCGTCGTGGACCTGCCACCCGGAGAGAAAATGAATGTGAGGCGCATGCGCGGCGTCGCGCGTGCTGAGCACGGCGACGGACGCGCGTGAGAGGAAATCCACGATCTCACGCGGGATCATCGGCCGTCATTCTAGGGCGGAACGGACTCGACGTAATCGACCAAGGAAGCCCGCCAGGACAGCGCTGCGCCCTGGTTCCCGAGCGGGGATAATGAGACGCCGGGAGATGACGAATCGTGAACCGGTCCGCGTGCCTCCGCCTGGCGAGCCTCGTCCTCGCCGTCCTGACCGCTCGATCGGCGGCCGCCGCGGCGGTCGATCCGGCCCGCGACGCCCGAGGCTGGCTGGAGGCTCTCGACGGGGTCACGGTCGGGCCGGAAGGCTGGACGATCGCGCGCCTGGAGCTCGAGCTCGGCAGCGCGCGCCTCGAGATCGAGCGGGGCACCCTGGTCCCGGTGCGCGGCCCCGCGGCCGCGGGATTCGAGTACCTCTTCTTCGGCGAGGCCCGATTCGTGCTCTCGACCGACGACCCGGTCGAGTCGTACCAGATCGAGCTGTTCACCGGACGTGAGCAGCTCGACGAGCCCGTCACGCGCGCCGTCCTCGCGATCGCCTCGGACGACGTCGCGCTTCAGCTCAGCCGCCGGCCGGGCGCGCGCGCGCTGACCGACGACGAGCGGCGAGCCGCCCGGGCTCTCTTTTCGGACTGGAGGGATTCGCGGGAGTATCTCCGCAGCGATCTGCGCCTGCGCGCGCTCCAGGACGCGGTGTCGGACCCCGACGCGGAGCGCTTCGCGGCGGCATGGTGCGACGCTCCGCGTCTGGGGCGTTTCCTCTACAGGTTCGATCCGTATGCCGACGACCGGACGAGGCTCGAGCAGTTCGTGCCGCTGCGCATGGGCGATCTCGACAAGGAGACTTGGCGAAAGCATCTGCGCCGGGAGCAGTCGGAGGGGCGCTTCCTGGGCGTGGATCCGGACGACCTCGGGAGCTGGGACGTCTGGTACGCGGGCGCGCCGCGGACCGCGACGGGGGAGCGCCTCCCCGGTCACAGCGCGTTCGAGGCGGAGCGGTACGCCCTCGAGGTACGGGTCGACGACGACATCGTCTCGATCGCCGCGCGGGCGACGATCGACCTGGTCGCGCGCACCGAGGGGGCCCGCGCGGTCGAGATCTCGCTCTTTCGCGACCTGGTCGTCGACTCGATCACGCTGCCCGGCGGCGCGGCACTTCCGTGGGCCCGCTCCACGGACAACGTCATCGCCGTCCTCCCGGCGCCCCTGGCCGCCGGTGCGACGTGCTCGATCGAGGTGCGCTACCACGGCGTCCTGTTCGATCGGGACGAATCCAAGCGCCTCGTCAAGCGCAGCACCGTCAGCTGGTACCCGCACGTCGGCTCCGTCGATCGGGCGACCTACCGGGCTACGTACGAGATGCCCGCCCGATGGAGCCTGCTCGGCTCGGGGACGGTGCGGGAGGAGTACGTCACGGGAGCCGTGCGGCGGCAAGTGAGGCAGCTCGACGAGCCCAGCGCCTTCTTCGGGTTCGAGCTCGGCCGGTTCGACCTCGCGGAGCGGACGCTGGGTCACGTAAAGGTGACGGTCGGCTTCCTCAACGACCCGCGGCGGCCGTCGGATGCCGAGCGCGACGCGCTGTTCACCACGATCCGGGACGCGCTGGAGACCTACGAGGGGGCCTTCGGGCCGTATCCCCTGGACGCGCTGACCGTCGCGACGGCCCAGCACGAGTTCGCGCAGGGTTTCCTCGGGTTCGTGACGCTCCCGCAGAGCCTGATCCTCGACGTCGACGGGTCGGACGCGCGAGGGCTCCTGAGGAGGCGAACGATCGCCCACGAGCTGGCGCATCAGTGGTGGGGGAACATGGTCGGTTGCGCGGCCGATCGCGACGCCTGGCTGAGCGAGTCGCTGGCCGGCTACGCCGCCGTGCTCTACAGCCGGAGGACCCTGCCGGCCGCCGACGCCTCGAGCTCGAGCGCCTATCTCGAGCTGGTCGACCGGACCGAGACGCTCCCGCTCACCCTCGTCGAGCGGCCCGTTGAGGCCATGGGGCCGATCGCGCTGGGAACCCGCCTGGATTCGAGCCGGAGCGACAAGGCGTACGAAGCGGTGATCTACCAGAAAGGTCCGCGTGTTCTGGCCATGCTCGCCGAGCGTCTCGGCGAGGAGCCGTTTCTCGCGATGCTCAAGGAGATCGCGCAGCGGGCTCGATTCCGCCCTCTCGACACCGACACGGTGCTCGCCGCTCTCGCGAAGATGTCCGGCCGCGACCTGGACTCCTTCGCGCGATCGTTCGTGCGGGGCGTCGGCTACCCGGAGATCCACTTCGAGTTCGTCAGCGAGCCGAAGGACGGCGGGTTTCTCGTTCACGGCACGATCCACCAGGTCCCACGCGGGTATCGCCACGATCGGCTCGTGACGGGCCCGGACGGGCGGTTCGACGTCGTGCCGTCCTTTCACGAGTATCAGGCCGTCGAGGACTCCCGGATCCTCGTTCCGGCGGTCGTCTCGATCGACGAGAGGGCGGCCGCGTCGAAGGAGCGGCACGCGTTCGGCTTCAAGCCGGTCGCCCTCCAGGGTTTCAAGACCTCCATCGAGGTGGCCGGTTCCGAGACACCGTTCTCGGTGACCGTGCCGAGCAGGCCTAAGGCCATGCACCTCGACGTGCACGGCATGCTGCCCACCACGATCTACAACGGCACGCTGGAGCCGCGCCGATCGCTCGTCGCCTGGGCACAGGCGCTCCGCTCCTCGGGACGCGCGGACGAGGCGCGCGTGGTGTACCGCAAGGCGCTTGCGACACCTCCCGACGACCCCCCCGATCGCCCGGAGGAGGCGCGCTGGCGCGCCGATCTCGCCGACGGCTTGATCCACGTGGCGCTCGCCGAGATGGCGATCGACGAGCTCCGGATCGACGAGGCGGCGGCGGAGCTCCAAGACCGCACGGTCGGCCTGCTGAAGCAGGCGAACGGGTGGGCGGTGTTCCGATGCAACGTGCTGCGCGCGCGGATCGCGATGCACGCGGGGGAGGCGGCCACCGCCTACAAGCTCCTCCACGGCGCGCTCACCCTCGACGTGATGCAGAAGGAGAACGACACCATCATCCAGGACATCCACCGCAATGCGCTCCGGTCGGGGACCGCGGGCTACGCGCGCGATTACCTGGTCTACGCGGCCGCGGCACACGTCACCGGGCACGAGGACGTCTGCCGGGAGGCGGCGGCCGAGGCGCGGCGGCGGGGCGGGGATTCTTCCGCCCTCGACGCCCTCCACGGCGCCGGATCGTGACACCATGGCGCCGTGATCCCTTACCGTGACGAGAACGAGACGCTGCGGACTCCGATCGTCACGCTCGCGCTGATCGCGGCGAACGTGATCGTCTGGATCCTCGTCCAGGGAGCCGGCCGGGATCTCCCGCTCGCCAGGTCCGTCTGCAACCTGGGCCTGATCGCCGGCGAGCTGACCGGGAAGGCGGCTCCCGGGACGACGATTCCTCTCGGCGAGGGTTTCCGATGCGCCACCGACCCGGGACGCGCGGTCGGGCATCTGCTGACGTCGATGTTCCTCCACGGCTCGTGGATGCACCTGATCGGGAACATGTGGTTCCTGTGGATCTTCGGGAACAACGTCGAGGACTCGATGGGGCGCGTCCGGTTCGTGATCTTCTACGTGCTGTGCGGGCTTGCGGCGGCGGCCGGGCAGGTCGCGACCGATCCCTCATCGGTGGTCCCCATGATCGGAGCGTCCGGCGCGATCAGCGGAGTGATGGGGGCGTACCTCGTCCTCTATCCGAAGGTGCGGGTCTGGACGTTCATCCCGATCGGGTTCTTCGTGACCTCGGTCGCGCTGCCCGCGTGGACGATGCTCCTCTACTGGATGCTGATCCAGACGATCAGCGGCCTCGGTGCCCTGGCCGGGCGCTCGATGGGCGGCGTGGCGTTCTTCGCGCACATCGGCGGGTTCATCGCCGGCGTCGCTCTGATCAAGCTGTTCACGCGCGAGGAGTACGTCCGCGCGCACGAGGCCAGCCAGTGGGCCCCGAGCCGCGTGGGGTGGCGGTGAGCCGTCACTTCCTCCAGAGGAACGATGCAACGACGGAGCGTGCCGGCAGAAGGTAGTACTGCCCCTCGCCGAGCTCGCTCGTCGAAACCGGATCGCGCGTGTCGTTGAGGTTGACGCCGTCGACCCGGGCCTCGAACTGGCGGAACCGGTATCCGATTCCCGCCGACCACGTGGTGTAAGAGCCCGCAAGACTCGTGTTCTGCGAGTCGAGGAACCGGCTGCCGACGAACTGGCCGATCACGTTCGCATTGAAGCCCTTCACCGGGAGGAACAGCGCTCCGAGGCTCGCGAGGTCCTGCGGAACCATCGGGATTCGATTCCCCTCGAGCTGTTCCGGCTGGGGGCCGCCGAAATCGGCGAGATAGTCGCCGTACTTCGAGTCGTGGTACGCGTACGATCCCTGCAGGCGCAGATCGTGCCCAAACAGCCAGGACGCCTGGGCCTCGACGCCGTCGAAGGTTTCTTTGCCGACGTTCGCGAGCGCGGGGAGACCGTTGACCTGCGTCGCGACGACGACGTTGTGGAAGTCCATGTGATAGCCGGACAGTTCCCACGAGAGGTGGCCGCCGGCGTTGATGCCCTTGACGCCGGCCTCGTACATCTGGGCGTCCTCGGGATCGAGGAGGTCTCCCTCCGCCTCCGGGCCGAAGTCGATCGCCGCCGGCTTGAACGAGTTCCGATAGTCGGCGAAGAGCCAGACGGAATCGCTGTCGTGACCCCACGCCCGGAAGCTCACGCCGAGCGAGCCGCTCGCCCGCGTGTCGCTGTGCGAGGCGGAGCCTCCCGGATCGGCCCCCGTGCCGTTGTCGCCGTTGAATACTTCATCCGATCGCGTCTCATGGGTCAGGTTCAACCGAGCCCCGACGTCGATCCGCCAGCGCGACGCCGGCGTCCAGATCATCTGCGCGTAAAGTCCCGAGAAACTGCGCGTGTCCTCGACGTGCGGCCGCTCGTCGATCGTGATCGACGTCGACGGCGGGATGTTCGAGCCGTCGAGGTTGGCGTCGTACTCGAAGTTCTCGCTGTCCATCTTGCCGTGGCCGTAGAGCTCGTCCACGCCGAAGACGCACGCGATCTTCTCGTTGAACTGCTTCTGGAAGTGCGTGTCGAAGTAGACGTCGGTCACGTCCACCGACTGGCGGAAACCATCGGCGACCTGCGGATCGCTGAGCGGGTTGCCGGCATCGAACGGACCGCGCAGGAATCCTTTGATGTTCTTCCTGTCGGACCGCGTCACGGCGAGGGTCGTGCTCCAGCTTCCGCCCCAGGCCTTCGCGTTGTACCCCAGCGCCAGGTGAAAGTGATTCTCGTCCTGCTGGGCGTCGGCCGGGTTGTGGTTCGTATCGAGCGGAATCTTCGTCGTGAGCGCGGTGCCCTCGAGCGGGAACGGCGACGCCGGGTCCTGGTTGACGATCGCGGTGTCGAAGTCGACGTGAAACGTTCCCGAGCCGAGATCGGCCTGGCCGCGGTAGAGCAGGTGGGCGCGATCGATCTGGGTGCGGTCGTCCTTGAATCCGGTCTCGTCGTACCCGGCCGAGATCGAGTGATGCCAGGTCCCGGCCGGGGGCAGCTCGGCGAAGCCGTTGGCGCCGAACGAGCCGTAGCTCCCCCCGGACGCGCGCACCTCGATCGGGGTCGAACCGGGGGCGCGGTGGATCACGTGGATGACTCCGACGAACGACGTCGCCCCGTAGAGCACCGGCGCCGAGCCGCGCACGACCTCGATCCGGTCGATGTTCGTCAGGTCGAGGGTCGGAAGCGCCGGATTGAACGCGCCGCCCCACGGCACGTCGTCAACGACGAGCAGGAAGGCGTCGAACTCGCGCAGCCCCATCATCTCCGGCACGGAGCTTGCGGGTCCGCCGTCGCCTCCGGGCGCGACGCTCACGCCCATCACGAGCGCCAAGGCATCCGAGAGCGTGCGGGCCTGGCGGCGCTCGATCTCCTCGCCGGAGACGACCTGCACCGATGCGGGGACCTCGATGGGATTCTCGGGGAGGCGCGTCGCGGTGACCTCGACCATCTCCTGGACCGGCGTCGTGACGGGCGGCTCGTCCTCCGCTCGCGCGACGAGCGGAACGATCGCCAGCAGACACGGTCCCAGGACGAGGCCACGAAAGACGAATCGGCGCATCGCGATGCCCCCCGGCTCTTCCCGAGCGCTCACGGCAAGCCGAAGGAGTGTGATGAACCGATCGATCTACTACCAGACCTCGTAGATCGGTTCGTCTAGCCGAGCACCCGGACGACCGTCTCGAGCAGCCGATGTACGGGATGCAAGAGCCCGAGGACCGCAGCCGCGGGGCCGAGCACGCCGGCCGCGAGGAGCAGCGCTCCGACAGCGCCGAGAGGCCGCGGGGCCTCGCCCGCCGGGCCCGCCGCGCGAGGGGAGAGAAGTCTCGACACGCGCCGCCTCACCCCTCCGCCCCGGTACAGCGTCGTGAGCGGGAGCGCGCCGGGGTGCGCCGGGCCCGCGAGCCGGGCGACCCGGATCAGCGCCGAGGCCAGGTCGAGGGAGCGCGCCTCGCTCAAGGCCGCCGCGTGGTCGTCGGCCGCCTGCTCCGCCGCGTCCGCCCAGCGCCCCTCGATCTCGGCCCCGAGAGGGAGGAGCGCGAAGAGGTCGGGGCAGGCGCGCAGCAGGAGGCGCTTCCACGTGTCGCCGCGATGGAGGTGGCCCGCTTCGTGGGAGACGATCGCGGCGAGCTCGGCCTCCGTGCAGTGACGCAGCACCTTCTCTGAGACGTAGAGCCGCGGCCTCAGCCAGCCGGCGATCGCGACGAGGGGAAACCGCTCGTCGACGGCGAACGCCGGCAGCGCGATCCCCGCGAGCGCGATGGGACGCGCCCGCCGGGCCCAGCGCCGGACCAGGCGCCGGGTCGCGAACAGACCCGCGGCGCCGCGCGCGAGCCCCGCCAGCAGGACGAGGCCGGACGCGGCGGCGAACGTCACCAGTCCCGAGCCGGCCCGCTCGCCGGTGCGCGCCGGCTCCAGCCAGAGAAAAGACGGCAGGACGAGGCCGAGCGCGACGAAGAGCCCGAACGACGCAGGCAAGAGCCGGACGAGGAAGAGCCCCCGCGCCCGACGGGCCGGATCCGTCGGCTCGAGGGCCGAGCGGAGGAGCCCGACGGCGACCGCGGACGCGGCCGTCACGCCCGCCAGGTAGGCGATGAGCGTGAGACACGCGGCGAGCGTGACGGATGTCATCGCTCGTTCTCCTCGCCGCGGCGCAGCGCGCGGCGGCGCGCGCGGACCGCTTCCTCGAGCTGGTCTAGCGCCAGCTCGTCGCGGACGCTGACCGAATCGACGAAGCTCGCCACGAGCGGGCGCAGCGCGGCGGGGCTCGAGACCGACGCCACGACCGCGTCGAGCGCCTTCGCCGCGACCGAGGCCTCGAGATCCTCACGGCTCGCCGCGAGCGTGTACCGGAACCCGCGCCCGCTGCGCATCCGCGTCAGGACTCCCTTCTTGAAGAGACGGTCGAGGGTCGTCATCACGGTCGTGTAGGCCACACCCGGAAACGCGTCCAGGATCTCGCGCACGGTCCCCGTGCCCCCGCGCGACCACAGCGCCTCGAGCACGCGGACCTCGAGCGGTCCGAACCGAGAGCCGAAGGTCCGATCGCGTCCGAACATGGGCCGGGAAGATACGCCATCTCGCGGGACGTGACGAGAGGAATCAATCCGGAAGCTGCACCTCCAGCCGGTTGGCGCCGCCGTCGCGACGGTAGGCGAGCGCCGCGGCGAATCGCTGAACGAGCACGAGCCCGCGGCCGCGGGTGCCGGTCGCGTCCGGCGGGGACGCCGGCACGGTCGGATCGAACGGGATGCCGTCGTCCTCGAAGAGCAACTGGCGAGGGTCGCGATCCGGGTCGACCTGCAGCGACACCGATCGCGCCTTGCCGTGCTCAAGGGCATTGAGCACGAGCTCCTCGCAGACCAGCCGCGCGGCGAACCTCCCGCGCTCCGACACGCCGTGCACCGCGAGGAGCGACTCCATCTCGTCGCTTGCCTCGCGGAGCCGGTCGGGAGCGCCGGACGACTCGAACCGCCATCGCGTCCGCGCGATCACTCCACTCCAAGCGCGCGCAGCGCCTCTTCGCGGCCCTGGACCACCGGGAAGAGGGAGGTCACGGTCATCCCGTCGAGCACCGCGCGGACGGGACCGCTCGCGATCACCGCCATGGGGGACCCGTGGCCGCGCAGGGACCGCGCGATCGAGACGAGCAGACCGACGCCGAGCGATCCGATGAAATCGACGGCACCCAGGTCGACGATCGCCGGCTTGCGGCGCGCGACCGTCTGGCTCGTCAGCGTCAGCTCGACGGCCCCGACGCCGGCGGCATCGAGCTTCCCGCGCACCGCGACGTGCGTGAACGCCTCACCGGCCTCGACGAGCTCGACGTCGCTCATTCCGCGCTGCCTCCGGCGCAGTATAGCCGACCCGCCCTGCGCCCATGGCTCCGGCATTGCTCAAAGATCGACAACCTGCCGAGATCTCGTCAACACAATGGGACGCCGCCGCGACACGATGCCCGCCGATCCGGGCGGATGTCACCTGGCACGCGCTTCGCTCTTGTCGCCGGCATGGACACCGATGGTGGAGGGCCTGTGATGTCTCGACGTTGGATCGGATCGACTCTCTTGATCGTCTTCGTCCTCGGGGCCGGCGGGCTCCTGGGGGCGCGCAAGTACGCGAGCGTCCGGGCCTCGGACGCCGCAGCGTCCAATCAGCCCGAGCCGATGGAAGCCGTCACCGCAGCGGTCGCCGAGGCGCGGGAGCACCGGCCGACGGTCACCTCGATCGGAACGGTGCTGGCGACCCAGTCCGTCACGCTCAAGAACGAGCAGGCGGGCACGGTCCGGGACGTCGCGCTGAATCCCGGACAGATCGTGGACGCGGGCACCGTCCTGGTCGCGCTCGACGTGTCCGTCGAGGAGGCCGAGCTCGCGGCGCAGGAGGCCCAGGCCCGGCTCGCGCAATCGCTGCTCGACCGCTACGAGAAGGCAAGCTCCAACAACGCGGTCTCGCAGGTCGAGGTGGACCGGGCCCGCGCGGAGCGGGACATCGCGGGGGCCCAAATGGCGCGCATCCGCGCCGTCATCGCGCGCAAGACCATCCGCGCGCCGTTCCGCTCCCGCGTCGGCCTGTCCGACGTCCACCGCGGGCAATACCTGAACGAAGGGACGGTCCTCACGACGCTGCAGGGCATCGACGACGTCGCGAACGTCGATTTCGCCGTGCCCCAGCGGGTCGCCGCCGTGCTCCGTCCCGGCGACCGCGTGCAGGTCGGCCCCGGGGGGTCTCTGCCGCCGATCGACGGCGCCGTCGTCGCGATCGACGCGAAGGTCGACCCCGGAACGCGGAACGCGCTCGTGCGCGTCCGCATCCCGTCGAGCCCCGACGGCCCCGCCCCGGGCGCCTCCGTGCGGGTCGAGATCCCGGCGGGTCCTTCCGTGACAGCGGTCGCCGTCCCGGTGAACGCGCTGCGCAAGGGGCCGGAGGGGGACCACGTGTTCGTGATCACCACCGGCGCCGACGGCAAACCGCGGGCCCACGTGCGCGCCGTCGAGAGCGGACCGGTGGTCGGTGACGACATCCTGATCGTCGGCGGCCTCGTGCCCGGCGAGCGGGTGGCGACGTCCGGCTCCTTCAAGCTGCGGGAGGCCGTGCTCGTCGCCGTGGCGCCCGGCACGGTCGCCGCGGCACCGGAAGGGAGCCGGTGATGATCGGCGACGGCGCCCGCTCCTTCACCGACACGTTCATTCGCCACCCCGTCCTCGCGGTGGTGGTCAACTTGGTGATCGTGCTCGTCGGCTGGCGCGCGATCGGGAGCCTGCCGGTCCAGCAGTTCCCCAAGGTGGAGAGCTCCTCGGTCGTGATCACGACGGTCTACTACGGCGCGTCCGCCGAGACCGTGCGCGGATTCCTCACGACGCCGATTGAGCGCGCCGTCTCGGCGGTGGGAGGCGTCGACTACGTCGAGTCGACCAGCCGGGCCGGGATCAGCACGATCACCGTGCACCTGCAGCTCAACCACGACAGCACGGCGGCCCTCGCCGAGGTCACCGCCCGCCTCCAGCAAGTGCGGTCCGAGCTGCCCTCGGAGGCGGAGCCCCCGCGCGTCGAGATCCAGCGCGCCGACCGGCCGTATGCCACGTTCTACCTCAGCTTCAACTCGACCGAGCGCAGCGTGCCGGCGATCACGGACTACCTCCTGCGCACCGTGCAGCCGCAGCTCGCCACGATCAAGGGCGTGCAGCGCGTCACGAACCAGGAGGGCGGACGCCAGATCGCGATGCGCGTCTGGATCGATCCCGACCGCCTCGCCGCGCTCAACCTCGCCCCCGGAGACGTCCAGGCCGCGCTGCAGCGGAACAACTTCCTCGCGGCCGTGGGCCAGACCAAGGGGAAGGAGGTCCAGGTCAACCTGCTCGCGAACACCGATCTGCGGTCGGTCGGCGAGTTCGAGAACCTGATCGTCGCGGACCGCAACGGCGCGATCGTGCGCCTGCGGGACGTCGCCCGCGTCGAGCTGGGCGCCGAGGAAGCGGACCTGATCGCCAAGTACAACGAGTCCGAGGGCGTCTACCTCGGCGTCTGGCCGCTCGTCGGCGCGAACGAGATCGAGGTCGCCGGCCGCCTCAAGGCCGAGATGGAGCGGATCCGTCCGACGCTGCCGAAGGACATCGAGATGCGGCTCGTGTGGGACGGCACCGTCTTCATGAGGGACGCGCTCCAGGAGATCGCGAAGACCCTCGTGGAGACGATGCTGATCGTGGGGCTCGCGGTCTTCCTCTTCATGGGCTCGATCCGCACCGCGATGGTGCCGCTCGTCGCCATGCCGATCTCGCTGGTCGGTGCGGCCATCTTCATGTTCGCCTTCGGGTTCAGCCTGAACCTGCTGACGATCCTGGCCATCGTGCTCTCGGTCGGTCTCGTGGTGGACGACGCGATCGTCGTCGTCGAGAACGTCGAGAGGCACGTCCGGCTCGGCAGCTCGAGGCGGGAGGCGGCGCTGATCGGCGCGCGCGAGCTCGTCGGGCCGATCATCGCGATGACGATCACGCTCGTGGCCGTGTACGCGCCGATCGGATTCCAGGGCGGGCTCACCGGATCGCTCTTCCTCGAGTTCGCGATCACGCTCGCCGCCGCCGTCCTGGTGTCCGGCGTCGTCGCGACGACCCTCTCGCCCGTCATGAGCTCCCGCTTCGTGCACGATCACGGCAAGGAGGGGCGGCTGACGATCCTCGTCAATCGCGGATTCGAGTCCGTCCGGCAGTTCTACGGCCGCGCCCTCGACGTGGCCCTCGACATGCGCTGGGGGATCGTGATCGCCTCC
>DATKHQ010000197.1:0-16416 GCA_035510175.1 Candidatus Sulfotelmatobacter sp.
TGAATCGCCGGGAGGTACGCGACGAGTGTGATCGCCGCCAAGACCGCCGCGAACAGGACTTCCGATCGTAGGCGCAATGGGGACATTCTAGCTTCCAGACTGCCTTCTTCTTGCTCGGCTTCCCGGATACCGCCGAAAGAAAAGTAGAATGTCCCCGAATGCTCGGTGCCGACCAAGCTCTCATTCGCCTCCGGGACGGAAACCGCCGGTTCGTCGCGAGCCGCGCGGTCGTCAGTGGGGCTTCCGATCCGTCCCATCGCGCCGCCCTCGTCGCCGGCCAGGAGCCGTTCGCGATCATCCTCGGGTGCTCCGACTCGCGCGTCCCGGCCGAGCTCGTGTTCGACCAGGGCTTCGGCGATCTTTTCGTGATCCGCGTCGCCGGGAACATCGTCGCCCCCTCGCAGGTCGGCAGCGTCGAGTTCGCGGCGGCACGCTTCGGGACGCGCCTCGTCGTCGTGATGGGCCATTCCCAGTGCGGCGCCATCGTCGCCACGCTCGACGAGATGCTCGGCCGCGGCTCGAGCGAGTCGATGAACCTTCGCGCCATCGTCGACCGGGTCCGTCCCTCGGTCGAGGCGCTGCTCGCCGGGCGCGGCCCGGTCGACCGGGAGACGCTCATCGACGAGGCGGTCCGCGCCAACGTCCGCGTCTCGGTCGACCACCTCCGGCACGGATCCGAGCTGCTCGAGCGGCTGATCCGGAAAGACGGCTTGCGCGTCGTCGGCGCGGAGTACTCGCTCGAGACCGGCGTGGTCACCTTCTTCGACGAGGGGTAGCATCCCAGGCATGGACGCCCGCGGACGTCCCGACACCGTCTTCTACGACGGGACCTGCGGCTTGTGTCACGGGTTCGTGCGATTCCTGCTGGCCCGGGACCCCGACGGCTCTCGGTTCCGATTCGCCCCGCTCGGAGGGAAAACCTACCTCGCGACGGTCCCGCCCGAGCGGCGGATCAAGCTCCCCGACAGCGTCGTGCTGGTGACGGCCGACGGCGAGATCTCGGTCCGTGCCGCCGCCGTCGAGCGGGCGCTCGGCCGCACGTCGGGACTCTGGCGGCGGCTCGGCAGCGTCATGGCCTTGGTGCCGCCGCGGGCCGCCGACCTCGGGTACGACGCCGTCGCCGCGACCCGGCGCCGGATCTTCGGCCGCCCGGGTGCGGCCTGCCCGTCCGTTCCGGCCGAGCTGCGCGCCCGCTTTCTCGATTGACCTCTACGATCCCTTCGGCGCGGCCTGAACGTCGAGCTTGACCCCTTCCTTCTTGGCGGAGTCCACGAGGAGCTTCCTCGCCAGGGGCGCGTACTGGCTCTTCGGGTACCCGGTGTCGACCTCGCCCAGGTAGACGCGGGCCTGCGCGTCGTTTCTCTGCTGGAGGAGCGTCCATCCGAGCCAGTAGAAGACCTTGTCCTTGTTCCGGTACTTCGGGTAGGTCTCGAGCAAGGCGCGATACCTCTCCACCGCCGCTTCGTAGGCCTTCTTCTTCCGGTAGAACGTTCCGATGATGAACTCGTGCTCGGCGAGCGCGTCGTGGCCCTTCGCGACGAACTGCCGCGCCGCGCGCGCGTACGGCGAGTTCGGCCAGCGCTTGTCGATCTCGGCGAAGTCGTCGATCGCCGTTTGCGTCTGCGCCTGGTCGTGCGTCGCCGAGATGATCTGCTTGACCGAGCACATGCCGGTCTGGAACTGCGCGTACGGTGCCCTCGGGTGGTCGCCGTAGAGAGTCACGAAGTCGAGGTACTTCGAGCGCGCCTCGATCAGCGACAGATCGTCCCCGATGTAGTACGTCGCATCGGCGAGGGCGAGGCGCACGAGCGGCTCGTAGACGGGCCGCTCGGCGGTCGTGAACTGGACCTTCTGGAGGATCGTCTTGGCCTTCTGCAGCTGATGGCGGGCCATCGCGTCTTGCGAGCGCCGGAGCGCCTCCTCCGCGGTGATCACCTCCGCCGGCTTCTGCCCGCTCTTCTTGTGCGCGCACCCCATGCCCGCGGCGAGCAGGGCGAGGGCGGCGGCGAGGACGAGGGTCTTCCCCGGCGTCACTAGCGTCCCGTGGAGGAGAGGAGCCGCTCGCGGAGATCGGCCGGAAGGCGAATCGGCTTTCCGTCCGGGCCGCAGGCCGCGTGGACCGTGTATCCGGTGGCGAGCGTGGGCCCTCCCCGGCCGCGCGTCACCGCGTACTCGAACCTCACCCGGACCCCCTCCGCGGCCGTCAGCCGCGTCTCGATGTCGACGACCTCGTCGTACCGGGCGGGGGCGCGGTACGTCGCCCCCGCCTCCACGACGGGAAAGAAAACGCCGGCCTCGTCCTCGAGCGCGCCGTACGCGCTCCCCGACTCCCTCATCAGCTCCGTCCGTCCCAGCTCGAACCAGACGAAGTAGTGCGTGTGGTGCGCCACCCCCATCCGATCGGTCTCCGGGTACCGCACGCGCGTCGTCGTGCGAGACACGCGCAGCGGAGGTGTCTCGGGCTCACGCACGGCGCCGGCTCTCCGCGATCTCCGCCAGCGTCCGCACCATCGCCGCCGTGGCGGCGCGGGGGTCGACGGACCCGAAGATCGCCGATCCCGCGACGATCATGTCGACCCCGGCCGCCGCGACCTCCCCGAGGTTGTCCTGATGGACGCCGCCGTCGATCTCGATCCGTGTGGACCATCCCTCCCTGTCGATCCAGGCGCGCAGACGCTTCGCCTTGTCGAGGACGGACGGGATGAGCGTCTGGCCTCCGAACCCGGGGTTGACCGACATGAGGAGCACGAAGTCGGCCGCGGGAAGGATCTCCGAGAGGGATTCGAGCGGGGTCGCCGGGTTCAGCACCACCCCCGCCTTGGCGCCGAGCTCCTGGATCGCCCGGACGGTGCGCTCGAGGTGCCGCTCCGCCTCCACGTGAACGGAGATCATGTCGGCGCCGGCCGAGGCGAACGCCTCGATGTACCGGGCGGGCTGCTCGATCATCAGATGGCAATCGACGGGGAGCTGGGTCGTCGCGCGCACGGCCTTGGTCACCGCGGGCCCGATCGTGATGTTGGGGACGAAGTGGCCGTCCATGACGTCGACGTGGATCATCGCGGCGCCTCCCGCCTCGACGTCCTTGATCGAGGCCGCGAGGCGGCCGAAGTCCGCGGAGAGGATCGACGGCGCGATCACGGCGCCCACGGCGGCGGGTCCTCCACGACGGCCGGCTCCTTTCATCGAGCCACCGTCAGCTCGACGACGTCCCGGGGTCCGACGGGCCAGCCGGCGAGCGGCTGTTGCCCGAGGACCGTTCCCGGGGCCTTCCCCGGGGACGGCATGCGGCGCACCGGCCCCGCCCGGAACCCGCACAGGGTGATCCAATCCTGGGCCTCGCGCAACGGACGTCCCGTCAGATCGGGCATCACCCAGCGCGGCACGCGCGGGCCCTCGGAGACGAGCCGGTGCACGCGCTCGCCGTTGAGCGAGGTCGTGCCCGGCACCGGCCATTGCGCGATGACCTGCCCCTCGGGGACGTCCGACACGGTGACCCGCGTCTCGACACCCGGCTCGAGCCCCATCCGCCGGATCTCCGCTTCCGCCTGGCGGGCCGGATGCCGCACGACGTCGGGAACCGCGATCGTCTCGCCGCCGAGGCTCAACGTCACGCGGACCGTCCGCCCCCGGCGCACCACGGCTCCCGCCTGCGGGTCCTGCTGAACGATCCCGTCGACCGGCACCCCCGGATCGTGCCGCTGCCCCGCGGTCTCGAGCACGAGCCCGAGCGCTCCGGCATCCGCCGTCGCACGGGCGAGAGGCTTGCCGGTCCAGTCGGGAACGGTGACCACGTTGACGCGCCGCTCCGCGCGGAAGGCCACGCAGAAAGCAAGGCCTCCGACGACGACCGCGAGCAGGCAACCGCCCGCCACACGCCCCGTCCAGCGAAGGATCGGCCTCGCGCTCATCCGCCGGAGATCTCGTCCGGAAGCTCGTTCCGGTCCCCTGTCTCGCGCGGGAAGTGCGCGGCGAGCCTGTCCCCCGTCACCCCGATCGCCCGCACGAGCCCGTCGGCGAACGCGCCCCGGGCGAAATCCTCCCGCAACGCGTCGCGGACGGCGTTCCAGAAGTCGTCGCCGACGTGGACGTGGATTCCGTCGTCGCCGGCAATGGCGAACGCCCGCTCGTCGACGGCCACGTAGATCAGGATCCCGTTCCGGTGCGCCGTCTTCTGCATGCCGAGGCGGACGAACCAGCGGCGCGCAGCCGCGAGCGGATCGCCCCCCGAAGTTGCCTCGACGTGCACGCGGATCTCCCCGGAGGTACGCAATTCGGCCGCGGCGATCGCCGCGACGATCCGCTCCTGATCCTTCTGGCTCAGGAGCCGGTGCACCGCGTTCTTCCACCAGGGCATCCGCCTCACCTCACCACGATCCCGAGGCCCCGCCGCCTCCGGACATTCCCCCGCCGCCCGAGAAGCCGCCGAACCCCCCGCCGCCGCCTCCGCCGCCTCCCCACCCTCCGCCGCTCCAGCCGCCGCCTCCGCCGCCTCCCCACCCTCCGCCGCCTCCCCACCACAGGGGGCCGGAGCGGTAGAACCCGCTGCCTCCTCCCCGGCCGAGGGTACCTCCTCGCTGGAGGCCGAAGAGAATGATCAGGACCACGATCACGACGAAAATAATGACGAGTGGGGGCACAGAATTGCCGCGGCGTTCCCGCGCGCGCGCGACGTAGGCTCCCTGCGTCGCCTGGATGATCCCGTCGCAAGCCTCGGAGATACCGCTCGCGAACTGCTTCTCGCGGAATGCGGGGAAGAGTCGCTCCTCCCGGATCCGGCGCGAGAGCGCGTCGGTGAGCCGGTCCTCGAGACCGTAGCCGACCTCGATCCGCGCCTTGCGGTCCTCCATGGCGACGAGGAGCAGGACGCCGTTGTCGCGCCCTTTCTGCCCGAGGCCCCAGCGCTCGAAAAGCCGGTTCGTGAAGTCGTTGATCTCCTCTCCGCCGAGAGTCGGGATCGTCGCGACCACGATCTGGTTCGAGGTCTCGCGCTCGTAGGCCGCGAGCTTCGCCTCGATCGAGGACTTGGCCGCGGCCGAGAGGATCCCGGCCGCGTCATTGACGCGCTCGGTGGGCTTGTCCGGAAGTGCTCCGGCACGCGCGCGCGCCGCCGCGAGCGTCACGAGCACCGCGGCGACGATGCGAGCGAGCGTCGATCGTGAGAGGGTCACGCGAGCGGCCTAGAACTTCACCTGGGGGGCCTTCTCCGCGCCGGCCTCGGCGGCGAAGAACTGCTTCGCCCCGAAGCCGCGGAAGCTCGCGACGAACGACGCCGGGAAGACCCGGATCGCGGTGTTGTGGGCTTGCACGGCCTCGTTGAACCGGCGCCGCTCGACCGCGATCCGGCTTTCGGTGCCCTCGAGCTGCGACTGCAGCTCCAGGAAATTCTGGTTCGCCTTGAGCTGCGGATAGTTCTCCGCCACCGCGAGCAGGCGTGAGATCGCGCCCGAAACCTCCCCCTGCGCCTTCTGGAACTGCTCGAACTTCTGCGGGTCGTTCAGGACCTCGGGCGTGATGACCGTCTGGGTCGCCTTGGCGCGGGCCTCGACGACGGCCGTCATCGTCGACTTCTCGAAATTGGCGACGCCCTTGACGGTCTCGACGAGGTTCGGGATGAGGTCGGCGCGCCGCTGGTAAACGTTCTCGACGTTCGCCCAGGCCGACTCGACGGCGACTTGCTTCTGCACCAGGCGGTTGTTGACGCCGACCCCCCAGAAGAATACCCCGCCGACGATCAGGATCAGGACGAGCGCGACGGCGCCGCAACCGATCAAACCCTTCATGTCGATCCTCCGTCCTCGCCCCGCTCCGCCGGGCGGAGCGCCATCCTACAACCGTCCGCTGCGACCGTCCGCACGCCGGAGGCAGGCCGCGAAGAAACCGTCCATGCCCCCATCGAGTGGCGTCGTCCGCAACGACAGATCCGGTGCGACGAGGGACGCTGCCGCGGCCGGGAGGTTCTCGCGCGGGTCCTCCGACCTGAACTCCGGATGCTCGGAGAGGAACGATGCGACGACCTCTTCCCCTTCCTCGGGCTCCATCGAGCAGACCGAATAGACCAGCCTCGCTCCGGGGGCGACAAGCGGCGCTGCGCCGCGCAGGATCCGGCCCTGGCGCTCCGCATGACGAGGCAGGTCTTCCTCGGCGAGGCGCCACCGGATCTCGGGGTGCCGCCGCAGAGTCCCCGTCCCGCTGCACGGCGCATCGACGAGCACGTCGTCGAACGACGCCGCGAGCGTCCGGGCCGCCGTGGTCGCATCGAGCGCGACCAGCGCGATCCCGGTGGCGCCGAGCCTGGCGATCGACCCGTTGAGGCGCGTCAACCGGCGCGCGTTACGATCCGCGGCGACCACGAGCGAGCCCTTGCTCGCGCGCCGCGCGAGCCCGAGCGCCTTTCCCCCCGGCGCCGCGCACAGGTCGGCAGCGTAGGGTCCCACCCGCTCTCCGAACATCGCGACGGCCAGCTGCGAGGCCTCGTCCTGGATGAAGAATCGTCCCTCGCGAAAGGCCGGCGTCCGCTGCGGAACTCCCGAGACCACGCGAAGAGCGCCGGGGACGAACGTGCACGGCGCGGTCGCGACACCTTCCGTGGCGAGCCGCGCGGCCAGGTCCTCCGCGCGGCCTTCGGGCTCCCAGGGGGCGAGCGTCGTCGCCGCAGGCTCGTTCCCGGAGGCGAGCAGGGCGCTCGCGCGCTCCCAGCCGAGCCGCGACACCACCCTACGGGTCCACCAGATGGGATGCGAGTGCGCGAGCGCCAGCCCCTCGACGTCACCGCGATCGGGATCCGCCGGAAGGAGCGCGTCGCGGTCGCGGGCGATCGCCCGGAGCACGCCGTTGACGAAACCGGCCGCCTGCGCGCGCCCGGCGTCCTTGACGAGGGCCACGGCGGTGTCGACGGCGGCGAAGTCCGGGACGCGATCGAGGAACAGCAGCGCGTAGGCGCCGACGCGAAGCGCCGTGAGAACGGGAGGCTCGATCGCGCCGGTATCCCGCGAGGCGATGCGTGCTATGGCGTGGTCGAGCGCGCGCCGCCTCCGCAGGACCCCGAGAACGATCTCGTGGAGCAGCGCCAGATCGCGCGGGTCGTCGTAGGCGCCGGCACGCGATTCGAGGAGGGCGGACGCATACGCCCCCGCGTCCTCGACGCGCCTCAAGATCGCGAAAGCGTCACGCCTCGGGTTGCGGCCGCTCAAGTCGTTCCCCGAGCCGGAGGCGCCGGCCGTTGATCGCGGCGCGAGGCGCCATCACGCGCGCGCCATCGGGCTGGATCGCGGCGACCGAGGCCACGGTGCCGGATGCGCACGCGAGACGAACCGTCTCCCCCGGCCCCGGAAGGACCGTCCCGGGGGGCGCCGCCGAGGCCTCCACCGTGTCGATCGCGACGTCGACGAGACGGAGCCGCGAGGCGGCCCCCCGCGCCCACACGGCGGGCCAGGGGTCGAACCCCCGGACGCGACCGGCGAGCTCGGCGGCGGTCCAGCCCGGGTCGTACAGACCGTCCTCGCGCTTGAGCAACGGGGCGAGGCTCGCCGCCGCGGGGTCCTGGCGAGTCGGCACGATCGACCCTGCCGCGACCCCTTCGAGCGTGTCGAGCAGGAGCCCCGCACCGATCCCGGCCAGGCGGCGGAGCAGCGCGGGAGCGTGCTCGTGCGGCTCGATCGCGACGCTCCGCTGCATCAGGATGTCGCCGGTATCGAGCCCCTCGTCGAGCCGGAACGTGGTCACACCGGTCGTCGACTCGCCGCGCGCGAGCGCCCAGCTCACCGGTGCGGCGCCGCGGTATCTCGGCAGGAGCGAGAAGTGCACGTTGATCGCGCCGTGGGGTGCCGCCCGGAGAACCGGCGCTGGGAGCATCCGCCCGAACGCCACGATTGCGAGCACGTCCGGCCGGGCCGACAGAAGCTCCGCCAGGAACTCCCCCGAGCGCACGCCGCCGGGCGTCGTCACGGGGAGCCCCAGGGCCGCGGCTCGCTGCTTGACCGGAGACGGCCGCGGCACCCGCGATCGGCCGGCCGGCCGATCGGGGCGCGTGACCACCAGCGGTACGGTGTGACCGGTGCCAAGGAGCGCTTCCAGGGCCGGGAGCGCCGTCTCGGGCGTCCCTAGGAAGACGACCCTCACCGCGACGGCTGTCGCTCGAAGGTCGCGACCCAGTCGCCGGCCTTGATGCGCTTCCGGATCTGGCGCTTGATCAGCTCCCGCTTCAGCGGAGACAGGTTCTGGAGGAACACGCGCCCGTCGAGGTGCTCGATCTCGTGCTGCAACGCCCGCGCGAGCAACCCCTCCGCTTCGACGCGGAAGGTCGCCCCGGAAAGGTTCTCCGCCTCGACGGTGGCGCGGAACGGGCGCTCGATGTCGAGGTGGATGTCGGGAAAGGAGAGGCACCCCTCCTCGCCGGTCTCCGAGCCGTCGGTGGAGACGACGCGAGGGTTGATCAGCACGAGGAGCTCGTCGGCGTGCTCCCCTACCGACAGGTCGACGACGCAGATGCGCTTGCCCACGCCGACCTGGTTGGCGGCCAGACCGATCCCGGGCGCGGCATGCATCGTGTCGATCATGTCGGCGACCAGCGTGCGGATCTCCTCGTCGACCTTTCCGACGGGATTCGTCGGGGTCAGCAGCACGGGATCCGGGTAGAGCACGATCGGGCGGAGCGCCATGCGGCGACGGTAGCATCCGCCCGAAATGACCGTCAACCGAACCCGGAGCGTCCGCCGGATGGGACGCCTGCGGCCTCTCCCGGTCTCGCACCGGGCGGTTCGCGCCCGCGGAAGGACACGAATTCCGGCGTTTCTCTTCGGCTCTCCGGTGGCACGAGCGATGCAACCCCGGAAGGTGTCCGAGCGAGGGAATCCAGGGAGGACGCCATGACCACCGCACGGCGAGCGATCATCGGGTGGGGCGCCGCGATGCTGGTCGCGGCGGTCTCTCCGGCGGTCTTCGGCCAGGCGGATGACTCCGGGTACGGCGACGGCTACCAGGCCGGCACTTACGGCCGCGTCCGGTACGCCGAGAACGGCGCCACCATCGAGCGCGCGGGGGACCACGAGGGCGCGACCGGCGATCGCGCCGGCGTGAACGCCCCGATCTTCCCCGGCGACACGGTCAAGACCGATGGAGATCAGCGCATCGAGGTGCAGCTGGCCGGCGGCTCTCTGGTGAGGATCGACCGCGACAGCGACGTGCAGTTCCAGTCGCTTCCCGACCCGTCGGCCAAGTACCAGGACAACACCGTGCTCGTGCTGCGCCGCGGGGCGCTGCGCATCGGCTCCCGCGTACCGGAATCGAACGAGTTCCGCGTCGACACCGACGCCTCGTCCGTCTACCTCCAGGGCGAGGGGGACTTCCGCATCGAGATCGACGCGCACGGGCAGACCCGCGTGGCGTCTTATCGCGGGGTCGCTGAGGTGGGCGGCACGTCGGCGTCCGTCCTCGTGCGCGGCGGCACGCAGAGCTTCGTCTCGCCCGGACGGCTGCCGGACGATCCGGTCGCGTTCCGGTCGGTCGCGGAGGACGGTTTCGACCGCTGGTGCGAGGCGCGCGATGCGGCCTATCGCACGCACGATCACTACGCGCGGGCCGAGGGTGACACCGGCGGCGGCGAGGCGGTGCGCAGCAGCGACGTCCCCGAGGAGGTGCGCCCGTACTACGGCGAGCTGTCGGCGTACGGTAACTGGGCCACCGTGCCCGACTACGGCACCGTCTGGTATCCGTCGGGAGTCTCGTCCGACTGGCGGCCCTACTACGACGGCTCCTGGACGTACGGGCCCGGCGGGTACTTCTGGGTCGGCTCGGAGCCCTGGGGCTGGGCGCCGTATCACTACGGCTGCTGGCAGTGGATCGCGGGGTTCGGTTGGTGCTGGTGTCCGGGACACGTGTTCGGCGGCGCCTGGGTGTCGTGGTCCTGGGGCTCGGCGTACGTCGGGTGGGCGCCGCTCGGCTACTGGGGTTACCCGTGCTGGTACGGCCCGCGGTACTACGGCTACTACGACCCGCACTGCTGGACGTTCGTCAACTACTCGAACATCGCCGCCGTCAACGTTCGCCGGTACGCGGTGCCCGTCTCGCAGGTCGGCGACCATCTGAAGGACGCGACCGTGGTGGCCCGCGCCCCGCACGTCGCCCCGCGGGCGATCGCGTCGCAGCCGCTGGCCCGGGAAAAGGCGCTGCGCGAGGTCGTCGAGGACCGGTCGGCGCGCCTTCGCGTCCCGACCGGAGAGACGGCCGGGCAGCACCGCCTGGTCGACATCCAGGACCGGCTCGCGCGGCGTGGGATCGGCTTCCCGACGTCCCACGGGGTCACGGCGCCCCGCGGCGCCTCCGAGCCGTCTCGTGCCGTGCCCACGGCCCCTTCGCAGCACGCGATGCCCGCCCCGCCGCCGCGCGGCGGCGCCAGCCGCCCCGACCCGAGCGCGCCGAAAAACGAATCCCGCACGGCGCCGCATGCCTACCCGCGGCGCTTCACCGAAGATCCCCGCCGGTCGGACGCGCCCGCCCGGGAGCGCGAGGCCGCACCGGACACCCGGCAGAATCTGCGCGATTTCTACCAGAGGATGTCGCGCCCCCTCGAGACTCAGCAAGACCGCAGA
Organism: Candidatus Sulfotelmatobacter sp.; assembly: GCA_035510175.1. Taxonomy (GTDB): domain Bacteria; phylum Acidobacteriota; class Polarisedimenticolia; order Polarisedimenticolales; family DASRJG01; genus DASRJG01. The sequence goes on from DATKHQ010000197.1 coordinate 10,587, forward strand.
CAGACGCAGTCGCAGGAACCGCGCTATCAGGCTCCGTCCCCCCGGTATGAAACGCTAGCGCCGCGCTACCAGGCGCCGATGCCGCGGTACCAGGCTCCGGCGCCCGCTCCGCGCGCGATGCCGCAGCCCCAGGCCGGCCCGCACCCGGGTCCCGCGCCGGCGCCCCATCAGGCCGCGCCGCGACCCGCGCCGAAGGTCAAGGAGCCGCACCGGGGCCGCTGACGATCGCGATGGCAAGTTTGGACGGCGACCGCCCCCCCTCACTCGGTCGCCGTCCCGGGCCGGTGGCGTTGGGCCGCCGGCCCGCATTTTTCAGCGAAGCCTGGGAGCCGCCTTCAGGCGCTCCTCGAAGGCAGCGAGCAGTTTCTCGTGGATCCCACCGAACCCGCCGTTCGAGAGCACCGCGACGACGTCTCCGGGGCGCGCGGCCGACGAGATGTGGGCGACGATCGCGTCGACCCCGGAAAGAAAGCGCCCCCGCTTCCCGCGCTCGGCCAGGTCACGCTCGAGCTTCGCCGGATCGAGGCGCTCCCCCGGCTGCAGCTGGTCGGCGCCGAACACCTCGGCGAGGACGACCTCATCGGCGTCGTCGAAGGATTCGGCGAGCCGGGACTGGAAGACGTTGCGGCGCAGCGACCAGGAGCGCGGCTCCAGCACGGCCCAGAGCCGCCGCCCTGGGTAGCGCTGCCGCACGGCGCGCAGGGTCTGCGTGATCGCCGTCGGATGGTGGGCGAAATCGTCGAGCACGACGATCCCGCAAACCTCCCCCTTGACCTCCATGCGCCGCTTGACCCCCGCGAAGCTCGCGAGCCCTTCCTGGATCTCGCCAGCGGTCAGCCCCTGCTCGGTCGCCGCGGCGATCACGGCGAGCGCGTTCCGGACGTTGTACTCCCCCGAGACCGCCAGGCGGATCTCGGCGAACGGCCGTCCGTCGCGCATCGCGCGGAACGAGATCCCGTCAGGGGCGTGCTCGATCCCCTCGGCGCGCCAGCCTCCAGACGCCAGCCCGTACCCCACGACCCGTGACTGCGCGCCCGCCGTGACCTCGCGCGTGACGGCGCAGTCCTCGTGACGGACGATGAGACCGCGGCGCGGAACGATGTTCGTCAGCCACCGGAAGACCTTCTTGACCTCGTCGAGGTCCCGGAAGATGTCGGCGTGGTCGAACTCGACGGTCCCGATCAGCGCCGTGTCCGGCTTGTAGTGCATGAACTTCGGGCCCTTGTCGAAGAATGCAGTGTCGTACTCGTCTCCCTCGATGACGAACGCGGGACCGGAGCCGATCCGGTACGAGCGGTCGAAGTTCTTGGCGAGCCCGCCGATCAGGAACCCGGGATCGCGGCCGGCGTGGTGGAGGACCCAGGCCAGCATCGCGGTGGTCGTCGTCTTCCCGTGCGTGCCGGCGACGACGATCGCGTGCCGGCCGGCGAGGAAGCGCTCCTCGAGGAGTCCGGCCATCGACGCGTACCGCAGCCTCCGGTCGAGGACCTCTTCCGCCTCGGCGTTCCCCCGCCGCACGGCGTTGCCGATGACGACGAGATCGGGAGCAGGGTCGAGGTGCCGCGGATCGTATCCCTCGAAGACCCGGATGCCCATCTCCGCGAGGATCGTGGAGGTCGGCGGATAGAGCGGCCCGTCGGAGCCGGTCACCTCCGCTCCCGCCTCGCGTAGCAACCCGGCGAGGGAGGTCATGCCCGTGCCGCCGATTCCGATCAGGTGGATGTGCTCGTGTGCCACGGTGCTCCCTTCAGTGCTTGAAGTACTTGTCGAGGATCTTCTTCTTCAGGTCGTGCTTGACCTGCTCCTCGAGCTTCTTCTTGATCCCGTGCTGGAGCACGGCGTCGACGTCGAGCTGGACCTGGGGCGCCATCAGGGTGCCGCGCAGCTTCAGCGGAAAGGCGAGCCGCCCGTCCGCCCCCTGCTGGATCGAGAGCGCGTGGGTCTTCGCGACGAGCTGATCGCTCACGGTCTTCGAGAACGTCCCCACGACGTCGAGATCGAGCGCGCCGCCCAAACCGACCGATCCGCGGCCGTCGGCGTCCAGATCCGCCGACCGGAACTGGAGGTCCTGCGTCCGCGCGACCCCTTGGGCCACCTCGAAGTGGGAGCTCAAGCGGTCGAACGGAGTCTCCCCCTTCGCGATGCCCTTGGCGCCCGCCGTCTCGAGCAGCGCCATCACCTGCTTGATCATCCCGATGCTCGCGATCTTCCCGTGCTCGACCGCCAAAGACCCCGTACCGTCGATCGTCGGCAGGAGCGGGCTGGTCCCCGCGCGCCCGGTGACGGCGATCTCGAGCGCCGCCTTTCCGTCGACGGTACCCTTCTGCGCGGGAGCGAGCGCCGCGATGAGGCTTCCGATGCCGACCCCCTCGACCGTCTGCCGGAGCGAGAACGGGCGCGAGACATCGAACGGATGCGCCTCCACCTTCCCGCGCGCGTGCCCGCCGAAGAGGGAGACGTGGGTATCGTCGAGGGTCAACCTGCCGCCGTCGAGCGTGGCCTTCGCGGAGACGTCGGTCATGTCGAGTCCGGCATAGACGCAGCGCGCCGCCTTGATCGTCCCGTCCGCATGCGCGTGGACGAGAAGATCGGGCGCGGCCGCGGGCGCCGCCTCGGCCGCGGCGGCGGCGGGAACGAGCCCACCGGCCGCCGGCGTGGGTGCTCCCGAGGCGACCGCGAACGAGCCCGCGGTCTTCATGACCTCGTCGAGATCGATCAGCTTCGCGGCGACGTCGAAAGTCGCCTTCGGGGCACTGGGATCGACGATCAGGTCGAACCTCCCGGAGGCGGTCGACTTCGGCAGGCTCACCTCGAGATCCAGGCGCGCCCGGGGCGCGTCGGAGCTGATCCCGTCCACCCGCCCCGACCCGCTCACGCGCACCGAGCCCGTACTGGCAGACAGCGCGTGGACCTCGAGGGCTCCGCCCGTGAGCGCGACGTCGAACGTGGCTCTGGCTTCGGGGCGGCCCGCGAGCGCGTCGACGCGCGCCGACACCTCTCCCGCGGCCGCGAGCGCGCCGTCCGCGCCGACGCGCAGTCGGCTCGCCAGCGAGAGATCGGAGACGAGCGTCGCTCCGGCCTGGATGACGCGCGCGCGCTCGATCGTGATCGAGCGCGCGACGACCTCCTTGTGGAGGAGCGGCAGGAACGCGACGTGCACCGCGGTCGGCCCGGCCTCGAGGACCGGGGCTCCCGCGGAGGCTCCCTGGAGCGGCTCGCCGACCCTGAAACTGTCGGCGTGGAGCGCGAGCCCGGACCAGATGGACACGGAAGGAGTCCCGAGCGACACATTGCGGCCGATCAGGCGCGACAGCTCCTCCTCGGCCTTCGGCTTGAGCTTCTCGCCGCTGAACAGGACCGGCACGAGCGCCGCCGCCAGGAGGAACAGGCCGGCGAGCACCCCTGCGGCGACCAACAGGGTTCTTCCGGGGCGTTTCACCTCGATGTCACTCCAGGACGAATCTTAGATCCGCTCCGGCAAGGTAGCGCTCCGCCATCCGCTTGCCCATGCCGGGGCGGACCATCGAGCGCACGCGCTCGAGACGCAACAGCTCGCGGATCTCCGCGGCCGCGTTCGCCACTGAGCGGTCGCCGGCGTCGATGCAGTAATCCGCCGACTCGAAGTCCGCCCAGTGGATCTTGCCGACGTCCGGGGTGAGGATCACGTCCGCCAGGCGCCGGTGGAGCGTCGTCAGCGCGGCGTCCTTGATGAGGTTCGCGCGGATGACGACGTCGATCCCGTGCCGGTAGGTCCGCGCCTCCTCCATGTCGGCGGAGATGTCGACGCCGATGACGACGTCGGCGCCGAGACGGAACGCGGGGAGGATCGGGATCTTGTCGACCCATCCGCCGTCGACGAGAAGCCGGCCGTGAAGACGGCGCGGCGGAAGGAGCCCCGGAATCGCGGAGCTCGCGGCGGCAACCTCGCGCAGATTCCCGCTCCCGAGCACGACCTCGACCGCGCCCTCGAGGTCGACGGCGGACGCGGCGAACCGGATCGGGGTCTCGGAGACGTCGATGTCCGGGAGGATCATCGCGAGGCTCCGGACGAACTCCTCCGCGGAGAGGAACGATCCGGCGAGGGTCGACGCCCCGTAGAGCACGCCGCGGCGTACGAGGTTCGTCACCGAGAAGAGGAGACTCCCGCGGCTGTGCTTCGTCTCCTTCAGGAACGCCAGGCGCGTCCGGCGGAACTCCTCGCTGGCGAGGAGCGACCGGACGCGGGCCTCCACCGCGGCAATGTCCCCGCACGCGGCGAAAGCGCCGCCGACGACCGCTCCCATGCTGGTGCCGGTGACGACGTCGATCGGGATCCCCTCGCGGACGAGCCCGCGCAGGACGCCGACGTGCGCCAGACCGCGCGCCGCGCCGCCGCCGAGCGCAATTCCGACCTTCAGCCGCCACGGGGGGTGCATGCCGGGAACATAATGCCGGCGGCTTGTTGCCGTCGAGGGGCGGGATGGAAGACCGGGGGGACGAGCGGGCACGGATGGTGGCCGCGCAGGTCGCTGCACGCGGGGTCCGAGACCCCGCCGTCCTCGCCGCGATGGGTGGGGTCCCGCGCCACCTTTTCGTGCCGGAGGCCGACGGCGCGCGGGCTTACGAGGACGGGCCGGTCGCGATCGGTCGGGGGCAGACGATCTCGCAGCCGTACGTCGTCGCGCTGATGACCGAGCTCGCCGAGCTGCGGCCCGCCTCGCGGGTGCTCGAGATCGGGACCGGCTCCGGCTACCAAACGGCGGTCCTCGCTGAGTGCGCGGGGGAGATCTTCAGCATCGAGCTCGAGCCGGATCTGGCGAAGCGCGCGAGCGCCGCGCTCGCGGCCCTCGGCTACACGAACGTTCACCTCCGGGTGGGCGACGGCTCGCGCGGCTGGCCCGAGGCCGCGCCGTTCGAGGCGATCGTGGTCACCGCCGCCCCCGGCGAGCTGCCCGGAGCACTCGCGGATCAGCTCGCGCCGGGGGGCCGTCTCGTGATCCCGCTCGGTGTGTCCAGCCAGGAGCTCTGGGTCTTCACGCGCACCGACTCCGGGTTGACACGGCGATCGGTCATCCCCGTGCGCTTCGTCCCGCTGAGGTAAAGGGATTTTAGGAATTGAAGGAAAAAGCAGAATGTCCCGTCAAGAGAGCGCCACGAGATTGTTGAGGATGTGCGCGACGATCGGTGCGACGAGCCCGCCGGTGCGGCGCCGCAGCCAGACGAGGCCGAGCCCGAGAACGACGAAGGCCGGGAAGTACTCCGGAATGCCGTGGACGGCGCCGAACAGCACGGCGGTCACCGCGGTGGACCACCGCTCTCCGATGCGCGCGTCGAGCGCGTCGAGCAGCCGTCCGCGGAAGTAGAGCTCTTCCACGATCGGCGCGAAGAAGCCGGCCCACGCGACGATCACCGGCATGGGCGCCAGGCTGGTCAGCTCCGAGATGACGTCGGTCGGCGTCACGCCGATCCGCTCGATCGACCAGCTGTACGCACCGTTGAACGCGAGGAGCAGAGCGCCGCCGGCGAGACCCGCCAGCACGATCCGCCACCCTCTCCTCAGCCACGTTGGGAGCTTCCCGCGCTCGGCACGCAGGACGTGCAGCCCGACCAGACCGTGGAGACCGAACAGCGCCACCGGCGGCGCCGCCGCGGCGAACTTCCCCTTGAGCGCGGTCAGCGCCATCGAGACGAACGCGGTGAGAGCGATCGCACCGAGCAGCCACGCTCCTTCTTCGAGGGCGGGGACCAGGAGCGCCGGCCGGGTGGGCTCGGGCGGGAGCGGCGGAGACGGCTGTTCCGGCGGCGCCCCTGGATCGGCGCCTCCCGGGCCTCCTATAATCCCCGCTTCGTT
>DATKHQ010000198.1:0-18681 GCA_035510175.1 Candidatus Sulfotelmatobacter sp.
GCTTCGGCATCACGACTCGGTTCGTGAACATCACGGATCACGCCGCGGTCCGTGCGGCGATCACGCCTCGCACGAAGGTCCTCTACTGCGAGTCGATCAGCAATCCGCTCCTCGAGGTCAGCGATCTCCCCAAGCTCGCCGCCATCGCCTCCGCCGCCGGCGTGCGCCTCGTCGTCGACAACACCTTCAGTCCCATGATCCTCTCGCCGCTGCGCCTCGGCGCCCACGCGGTGGTCCACAGCATGACGAAGTTCATCAACGGCACGAGCGACTGCGTGGCCGGGTGCGTGGTGTCCGATCATGCAACGGTCGCGGCGTTGATGGACATCACGTCGGGACCCGCGATGCTGTTCGGTCCGACGCTCGATGCGTTCCGCGCGGCGAGCATCCTCAAGAACCTGCATTCCCTTCATGTGCGTTTGAGGAAGCACGCCGAGAACGCTCTGGAGCTCGCGCGACGCATGGCCGCGGCGGGTCTGCGCGTTTACTATCCCGGGCTCCCGGACCACCCGCAGCACCGTCTGCTCATGCAGATGATGAACCCGGGGTACGGATACGGCGGGATGCTGGTGCTCGACGTCGAGAACGGAGCGAGGGCGGGACGCCTCATGCAGAGGATGCAGGAGGAGAAGGTCGGCTACCTCGCGGTGAGCCTGGGGTACTTCAAGACATTGTTCTCGGCACCCGGCCACAGCACGTCTTCCGAGATTCCGGTCGAGGAGCAGCGTCGGATGGGTCTGTCGGACGGGCTCGTCCGCTTCTCGGTCGGTCTCGATCAAGACATCGATAGGACCTGGGCTGCGATCGAGCGGAGCCTTCGCGCCGTCGACGTGTTGCCGCTAGGGGCGTTGGCGCGGCCCTGCCCGTGATCGGATAAGGGGCCGGGGCGCCCACGGGGCGCCCCGGGACCACACGCTGTAGAGTGTCCAGCCCATGGTCGGTATCCCCTCGCTCGTCGCGGCCGCCGCCGGCCTCCTGGCCGCATCCGGCCCGGTCGTCCTCGTCGATACGACCACGCTGTCGACGTACGGCCGGCTGCTCGGAACCTATGTGACGCCCGCCGGCGTCTGTTACGACGCCTGGCGGGCGGCCCCCAAGGATGTGAGCTCGCTATCGAGGGTCGTGCGGGAGCTCTCGGCGCAGGACCCTCGCAGCCTGTCGCCCGCCGATCGCAAGGCCCTCTACATCAATCTCTACAACGCGAAGGTTCTCGAGATCGTCGTTACGCGCGCCCCCAAGACGTCGATCCGCGAGCTCGACGCCGGGAGCACGGGGCTCGAAGTTTTCCGGAAGCCCGTCCTCGAGGTCTCCGGCAAGTCGATCTCCCTCGAAGACCTCGACCGCCGGCTGCGCGAGGACGCGAAAGATCCGCGCGTTCTCCTCGCGCTGTCCCGCGCGGCGCGCTCCGGTCCGCCGATCTCTCCCGAGCCGTACGACGGGAAGAAGATCGAGGCGCAGCTCGACCGGTGCGCGCGCGTCTTTCTGTCCGCTCCGGGCGAGCTCACGGTGGCGACCGCGGCCTTTCCCTCCGGAGCGGCCGGCGCCCGCGTCGTCTGCTCGAAGATCTTCGACTGGTACGGGGACGATTTCGACGTCGTCGGGGGCGTCGCCGTGTTCCTTCAGAAGTACGCCCCGGCGGCCGTGTCGAAGTCGATCGCGTCCGCCGGCGAGCGGATCCAGATCAATTTCCGCGAATACGACTGGTCGCTGAACCGGGCGTCGGCGTGCACCGCGCCGTGATGCCGTCTGGCGCCGAGACTCCGCCGGTGTAAAGTCGGAGGGCTACGCGCGGAGAGACGTTCCGTCGAGGACGGCAGTGACGATCGTTCGGCCGGAGGACCGGGTGTCATGAGCGATCCGCTCGAATCGCTCGCTGAAGCAGCCGTCGCGCTCGTACGCCCGGGCACGATCGTGGGCCTGGGGAGCGGACGCGCTGCGGCCGCGTTCACACGCGCCCTGGCACCCGGGTCGCCGCGGGGCTCGACGTGCGCGGCGTTCCCACGTCCGACGCGACCGCGGCGCTCGCCCGCGACTTGAGGATTCCGCTCGTCGGGCTCGACGCGGGCGAGCTCGACGTCACGGTCGACGGCGCGGACGAGGTCGATCCGCATCTCGACCTCATCAAGGGCTTCGGCGGCGCGCTCGTGCGCGAGCGGATCGTCGCCGGCGCCTCGCGCCGGCAGATCATCCTCGTCGACGAGAGCAAGCTGGTGCCGAAGCTGGGAGCCCGCGGCCGCATCCCCATCGAGGTGGTGCCGTTCGGGGTCCCGGCCTGCCGCCGGCGCCTCGACGCGCTCGGGATCCCGGCGACGGCGCGCTCCGTGGACGGGCGCCCGTTCGTCACCGACAACGGGAACACGATCCTGGACGGCTCGACCGCTCCCATCGACGACCCGGCGCGGCTCGAGAGAGCGATCCGGGCGATTCCGGGAGTCGTCGACACCGGCCTGTTTCTCGGGACCGCGCATCTCGTTCTGGTCGCGGGGCCGGGGGGAGTACGGGAGATGACGCGAACCGCGCGGTCCTGACCGCCGCGCAGGAGGATCGCAACATGCAGATCGGAATGATCGGGCTCGGCCGCATGGGCGGCAACATGGCGAAACGGCTGATCCGCGGCGGGCACGAGATCGTCGGCTACGCACGGGACGCCGCCGGCATCGAGCAGTGCGTGAAGGACGGCGGGAAGGGAACCACGAGCCTCGACGATCTGGTCGGGACGCTCAGGCCGCCGCGCGTCGCCTGGGTGATGGTCCCGGCGGGGGCGGCGACGGAGGAGGTCGTCACGGACCTCGCCAAGCGCATGCGCGCGGGCGACACGATCATCGACGGCGGCAACTCGATGTACAAGGACGACGTCCGGCGCGCGGCCTCGCTCCGCGAGGCGGGCATCCACTACGTCGACGTCGGAACGAGCGGCGGCGTCTGGGGGCTCGCGCGGGGGTACTGCCTGATGATCGGCGGCGACAAGGACGTCGTGGCCCGCCTGGACCCGATCTTCAAGACGTTGGCACCGGGCAAGGGGACGATCGACCGGACGCCGGGACGCGAATCGATCGCGGCCAGCACCGCCGAGGACGGCTACCTCCACTGCGGTCCCGCCGGCGCCGGGCACTTCGTCAAGATGATCCACAACGGGATCGAGTACGGCCTGATGCAGGCGTACGCGGAGGGGTTCGACATCCTGAAGAACGCCGACTCGGACCAGCTCGACCCCGCGCACCGGTACGCGCTCGACTGCCGGGAGATCGCCGAGGTGTGGCGGCGCGGCTCGGTCGTGTCGTCGTGGCTGCTGGATCTGACCGCGCAGTCGCTCGCGGAGAGCCCGACGCTCGCCGAGTTCACCGGCGCCGTTTCCGACTCGGGCGAGGGCCGGTGGACGCTCATGGCCGCGATCGAGGAGGGCGTCCCCGCCGCGGTCCTCTCGGACGCGCTCTACGTGCGGTTCCGGTCCCGGCACGACCACACGTTCGGCGAGAAGCTCCTGTCGGCGATGCGGAACAAGTTCGGCGGTCACGTCGAGCCGAAGGCTTCGGGCCGATGACCGGGGGGCGGGCGTGATCCTCGCGGGAGACGTCGGGGGGACGAAGACCGCGCTCGCGCTGTGGGAGCCGGACGGCACCGGGATGACGCTCGTGCGCGACGCGGTCCTCCGCAGCGCCGAGTTTCCGACGTTCCAGGAGGCGATCGCACGGTTCCTCGCCGCGGGGGCCGCCGGTCCGATCGACGCGGCGAGCTTCGGCATCGCCGGCCCGGTGGTCGCGGGGCGCGTCACCACGACCAACCTGCCGTGGGTCATCGACGAGGCCGATCTGATGCGGTCGATCCCCGCGCGGCGGGTGCGCCTGCTGAACGACCTCGAGGCCGTCGGCCGCGGGATCGGGACGCTCCCCGATTCGTCGATCGTCACGCTCCAAGCGGGGGAACCGCGGCCGGGGAACCGGGCCTTGATCGCGGCCGGCACCGGTCTCGGCAAGGCGCTGATCGTCGGCAGCGGGCGCGACGAGCGCGTGATCGCGTCCGAAGGGGGCCACGCGGACTTCGCGCCGCGCACCGACGACGAGATCGAGCTCCTCCGGTTCCTGCGGCGCGAGCACGGACACGTCAGCTGCGAGCGCGTGCTCTCCGGTCCGGGGTTCTTCAACATCTACCGGTTCCTGCGGGACACGGGGCGCGGCACCGAGCCCGGATGGCTCTCCGAGGCCATCGCGCGCGCGGACGACCCGAACGCGGTCATCGGTCCCGCGGCGTCCGGCGGAAAGGATCCGCTCTGCGCCGCGACGCTCGCCATGTTCGTCGCACTCTACGGGGCGGAGGCGGGAAACCTCGCGCTGGAATCGCTCGCGGTCGGCGGCGTCTACGTCGGCGGCGGCATCGCCCCCCGCTTCAGGCAGGCGATGGAGGGCGGAGGGTTCATCGACGCGTTCCGGGCCAAGGGCCGCTTCTCGGGGTTCATGGCGTCGGTTCCGGTGCGTCTGCTGCTCGAGCCTCGGACCGCGCTCCTCGGTGCCGCGCGGACCGCGAGGGAGCTTCTCGACGCCCCGGCGGCGGCTGCCCCGGGCCGAGGATGAGGCCTCGAACCTTGCCGGACCGGCGGCGCCTCGGTATGCTCGTCCGCGCCGAGTCACGGCCCGGCGGTCCCGAAAAGCACGGCATCAAGAACGACGCGACAGGGTCGCTGTCCGGGCCGACCAAGGGGGTCCCATGAGAACGCCCAGCGTGAAGCTCGCCGTCGTGCTCGCCGCCGTCATCGCCCTCGCCGGCGCGTCGCCCGCCCCCGCGAAGGGGCCCGCGGCACCGCAAGCCGCGTCCGTCGCGGCGCCCGCGGCACAGGGGCCGATCGTCGTTCCGCCCGGCGTGGAGAAGGGCGCGTCGGTCGAAGGGATCTCGGAATACCGTCTCGCAAACGGGCTGCGCGTGCTGCTGTTTCCCGACCCGTCGAAGGACACCGCGACGGTCGCCATCACCTACCTCGTCGGCTCGCGGCACGAGGGGTACGGCGAGACCGGAATGGCCCACCTCCTGGAGCACATGGTGTTCAAGGGGACGCCCAAGCACGCCGACATCCCGAAGGAGCTTACGGCGCACGGCTGCCGGCCGAACGGGTCCACCTCGTATGATCGAACGAACTACTTCGAGACGTTCGCCGCGACGGATGAGAACATCGACTGGGCCCTCGATCTCGAATCGGACCGCATGGTCAACTCCTTCATCGCCAAGAAGGACCTCGACTCGGAGATGACGGTCGTGCGGAACGAGTTCGAGATCGGCGAGAACTCCCCGCAAGACGTGCTGTTCGAGCGGACGATGTCGGCCGCCTACCTCTGGCACAACTACGGCAAGTCGACGATCGGCTCCCGCGCGGACATCGAGCGCGTGCCGATCGAGAGCCTGCAGGCGTTCTACCGCACCTGGTATCAGCCGGACAACGCCGTCCTCGTCGTCGCGGGGCGGATCGATCCGGCCAAGATCCTCGGCACGATCGTCGACGCGTTCGGCAAGATCCCCAAGCCGGCGCGGACGCTTCCGGCGACGTACACCGTCGAGCCGGCGCAGGACGGCGAGCGGACCGTGACCCTCCGCCGCGTGGGCGACTCGCAGATGGTCGAGGCGATGTACCACATCCCGGCCGGCCCGCACCCCGACTTCGCGGCCGTCGACCTCCTCTCGTTCGTGCTCGGCGATACCCCGTCGGGGCGGCTGTACAAGGCCCTCGTGGAGACGAAGAAGGCCGCCTCCGTGTTCGGGGGCACCGAGTCGCTGCACGATCCCGGGGTGCTCGTCGTCGGCGCCCAGGTGCGGACGGAATCTTCGCTCGACGACGCGAAGGAGGTCTTGCTCAAGGTCACGGAGGACGTCCCGTCCAGCCCTCCGACCCCCGAGGAGGTGACGCGGGCGAAGGACAGCTGGATCAAGGTTTGGGAGTCCGCGATGCGGAACTCCGAGCGCGCCGCGATCGGGCTGTCGGAATGGGCGGCGGAAGGCGACTGGCGGCTGATGTTCGTCAACCGCGACCGCGTCAAGGCGGTCAAGCCCGAGGACGTGGCGCGCGTGGCGCAGGCGTACCTGACTCCGGAGAACCGGACGGTCGGGATCTTCATTCCGACCAAGACCGCGATGCGTGCCGCGATTCCCGACACGCCGGACGTCGCCGCGATGGTCAAGGACTACAAGGGCGGTGCCGGCCTGAGCGAGGGTGAGGCCTTCGACCCCGCGCCGGCGGCGATCGAGTCGCGAACCGTGCGGGTCGCCGTGGCTCCCGGGATCAAGCTCGTGATGGTGCCGAAGAAGACGCGCGGGAGCACGGTCCGTGTGGCGATGAACTTCCACTTCGGGGACGTCAACAGTCTCAAGGATCGCGCGACCGCCGGGGAGTTCGCGGCCCGGATGCTCATGCGCGGCACGACCCAGCACACGCGGCAGCAGATCCAGGACGCGATCGACAAGCTCAAGGCGCAGCTCGGCGTCTTCGGCGGCGCGACGGACGCGTCGGCCTCGATCGAGGTGACCCGCGAGAACCTCGTCCCGGCGATCCGGCTCGCCGCCGAGATCCTGCGACAGCCGTCGTTCCCGGGCTCGGAGTTCGACACGCTGCGGCAGGAGACGATGGCGAGCATCGAGGACGCGAAGAGCGACCCGCAGCAGAAGGCCGCGACGCGGATGCAGAAGTACCTCAACCCCTGGCCGAAGGGCGACCCCCGCTACGCGGAGAGCCCCGAGGAGTCGCTCGAGGCGGTGAAGGCGGTCACGCTCGACCAGGTCAAGTCGTTCTACGAGGACTTCTACGGGGCATCGGCGGCCGAGTTCGCGGTGGTGGGCGACTTCGATCCCAAGGAGATGCAGTCGCTGTTCTCGGAGCTGTTCTCCGGCTGGAAGAGCAAGAAGCCGTACTCCCGGCTCGTGGCGGCCTACGCCGCCCGGCCGCCGATCCGGGAGTCGATCGAGGCCCCCGACAAGGAGAGCGCGGTCTTCTCGGCGGGCCTCAGGATCCCGATGCGCGACGACGCGCCCGAGTATCCCGCGATGGTGCTCGGTAACTTCATGACCGGCGGGGGATTCCTCAACTCGCGCCTGGCGACGCGGATCCGCGAGAAGGACGGCCTCTCCTACGGTGTGGGCTCGTTCTTCAGGGCGAGCCCCCTCGACCAGGACGCGATGTTCGGCGCTTTCGCGATCTACGCCCCGCAGAACTCGGAGAAGCTGGTCAAGGCGTTCGACGAGGAGATGGGGAAGATCGTCGCCACTGGATTCACGGATGACGAGATCGAGCGCGCGAAGAAGGGCTGGCTGCAGTCGCGCAAGGTCTCCCGCGCGACCGACCGCGAGCTGGCGGGGACGCTCGCCGCGCGCGCGTACCTGGGGCGAACCCTGGCGTGGGACGAGTCGCTAGAGCAGCGCGTGTCCGCTCTCAAGGCGGACGAGATCCTCACGGCGATGAAGAAGTACGTGGACCCGTCCAAGATCTCGATCGTCCAGGCCGGCGACTTCGCCAAGGTCAAGGCGGCCGCCGCGGCGCCCGCGGCCGGGAGCTCGAAGTAACACGGAGCGCCGTCCGGGGCGAGGGACGGCGCGCGAGGAGACATGACGGAGGCGAGCGGGTCCGGCCGGGGCAAGCTGATCGCGGTTCGCCTCGGCCTCGGACTTGCGTCGGCGGCGCTCATCGGGAGCTACGCCTGGTATCCGAGCCTGGCGCTCCTGCCGTACGTCGCGCTGGTTCCGTGGATCGTCCTCTACACGGACGAGCGGACGCCGCGGGCCTCGCTCGGCTGGTTCGTCCTGACCAGCTGGATCGCGGTCATGCTCGAGTACCCGCAGCCGTTCCGCATGGTCTGGTTCGCGGGTCCGCTGTTCGCGCTGCCGTTCGCCGTTCCTTGGTGGCTGTTCGCTCCCGCCCTCCGGACGATCCATCAGCGGCTGGGGCTTCCTCGCGCGCTGACCGTTCCGCTCGTCTGGACGGCGGTTGAGTGGGTGCGGACGACGTACGCGCTCGCGCACTTCGACCTCTACTCGCTCGGGTACTCGCAGGCGCGGTGGCCGTGTGCGGTCCAGATCGCGGACGTCACCGGCGTCTACGGCGTCACGTTCCTCATCGCGGCCGTCAACGGCCTGATCGCCGACGCGTTCTTCGCCCTGCGAGGGGGAGCGTGGTCGTTCACGGCGCTCCGGGCGCGCCGGATCGTCGTGCCGGCCGTCGCGATCGGCGTCGCCTTCGCGATCGTGCTGGGCTACGGAGCGGTGCGCTGCGCCGGCATCAAGGACGAGCGCGGGCCCCGTGTCGCGCTCGTCCAGCCGTGCACCTCGCACACGCCCGGAAACGCCCTGGGCGACCACCTCCGGCAGGTCCTGCTGACCGACAAGAGCGTGCCCGCCGGCGGCGCCGAGCTGATCGTGTGGCCCGAGAACGCCGTCCTCGACAACATCCGCCGGGAAGGTTTCTATCTCGACGATCTGACCTGGCTCGGGGAGACGAAGCGGGCGTACATGCTCGTCGGCGGGATGAACTGGCCGGTCGATCGTCCGGGGACCAAGCGGAACGGCGCGTTCCTCATCGGGCCGCCCGGCCGGATCGCCGGAGAGTACGACAAGCAGGTCCTCTTCCCGTTCACCGAGTACGTTCCCGGGGACGGCTTCCTCGCGCGGTTCGCGCCGAACGTGCAGAAGCGGTACCGCTCCATGATCCGCACGGCCTGGGGATCGGCGGCCCGTGCGGTCCCCGGCGAGCACATGGTGCTCTTCCACATTCCCTGGAACGGGGGCGACCTCCCCTTCGCGGCGCTGATCTGCTCGGAGAACACCTATCCCCCCGTCCCCGCGGCGGCGGGCCGTCTCGGCGCGCGCTTCTTCGTCAACATCACGAGCGAGGGGAACATGGGGGCGCCCGTTCAGGAGCAGCTGATGCGGATCTCGATGCTGCGCGCGATCGAGAACCGGATCGCCTACGTGCGCGTCGGGAACACCGGGATCTCGGGAATCATCGACGCCGCGGGACGGGTCCGGAGCGTCCTGCGGGGGGAGAGCGGGTCGACGATCCTCGAGCCCGGCGTCCTGATCGACCGGATCCCGCTTTCGTCGGGCGGAATCACGTGGTACGCGCGCAGCCGGGACGCGTTCGGACGCCTCTGCGTGGCGGCCGCGACGGTCCTCCTGCTCGTGGCCCTCTTCGGGCGCTCCCGGGCGGGGGCGATCGCCGTCGTCGCCGGAGCCGCTCTGCTCGCAGCGGGGTGCGCCGACGCGCCGGTCTCGCGCGGAGATCCCGTCTCGGCGGCCGCGGCGCTCGAGAGGGGGCGCGCTCTCTACCAGCGCGGCCAGGCCGCCGCCGCGCTGTCCGAGCTCACCCGCGCGTGCGCCGATCCGGGAGCGTGCCGCACGGCGATCCTGTACGCCGAGGAGTGCTTCAAGCAGACGCGCCAGATCGAGTCCGCCATCGACTTCTTCGGCGCCGTGGCCGCGCGGTATCCGGAGCTGGCTCCGATCGCCGGGGGAAGCCGTGGCGTCTTCCTCGAGCGGCTCGGCGATTTCGTCGAGGCCGAGCAGGAGTACCGGCGGTCGATCGCGCGGACGCCGACGACCCGCGTGTGCAGCCTGCTGGCCGAGCTCCTTCTGCGGCGGGACGATCTCCCCGAGGCGGTGGAGGCGGCGCGACAGGCCAGCGCGCTCGAGCCGGACGACGCCGACGCGGGGGCGCTCTACGCCCGGACGCTCCGGCGCGCCGGCCGCTCCGACGACGCGCGGCGCGCTCTCGACGCGGCGCTCGCCGCTCACCCCGACTCCTCTCCCGTCTGGGTCGAAGTGGGACGGCTGCGGCTCTCGCAGGGGGATTCGGCCGGAGCGGCGGCGGCGTTCACGCGCGCGGCGGCCGACGACCCGTCGAGCACCGAGCCGCGATTCTTCCTCGCACGGATCGCCCTTCGCGAGGGGAAGCGCGACGAGGCGGAGCGCGCTCTCGACGACATCGAGAAGATTCAGTCCGAAAACGCCCGCGCGCGAGGAGGCACCCGATGACGAGGTCGATCCTGGCCGCCACGACGCTGCTCGCAGGGCTCGCGGCCGTCGCTGCGGACACACCCGTTCCTCCCGCGAACATCGTCACCAACCCGGCGGATGCTCCCGTGCGAACGGTGAGCGGCAAGGTCGCCGCGAGCACCGACCCCGACCGCCCGCCGGCTCTCGGTCCGGCGGGGGCACCGGTCCTGGTCATCGTGCTCAGCGACTTCCAGTGCCCCGTCTGCCGGCGCGCGGCGGATGCGACACGGCAGATCCCCGAGGAGTTTCCGGGGGACGTCCGCGTCGAGTTCTGGCAGCATCCGCTCGCGATGCACCCGAACGCGAGAGGCGCGGCGCGGGCCGCGATCGCCGCACAGCGCCAGGGCCGGTTCTGGGACTACCACGACGAGCTGTTCCGCGACCAGAGCGCGCTCGATCCGGCGGGCCTGGCATCGACCGCGGCACGCCTGGGTCTGGACGTGGCGCGCTTCGACCGGGACCGTGCGGCTCCTGAGCTCGACGCGCGGATCGACCGCGAGAGCGCGCTCGCGGAGACGCTCGGGGCTCGCGGCACGCCGGCGTTCCTCGTCAACGGTGCCCTGGCCGTGGGGTGGGGAAGCTGGAGCGGTTTTCGCGGCGCCGTCGAGCGCGAGCTGATCGAGGCACGCAAGCTCATCGAGACGGGAGTGCCGCGCGATGCCGTCGCCGCCCGGCGGGCGGAAGCGGCGATCAAGGATCCGGGGAGCTGGTCGTTGTACCGCTCCCTGGTCGTCGACGCGCCGCAACCTCCGGCCGCCCCCCCGGCCGGAAAGAAAGACCCGAAGAAGAGCAAGCACTCCCGCTGATTACGAAACTGTGAGCGCGCCGACGCCGGAGCTGCCGGACCCGGGCCCCGCGCATGCGTCACCGTATACTTTTCCGGTCGGCAATTCGATTCAGCCCGGAGGAGTCGTGAGGTTGCAGCGGATCCCTTTCGCCGTCCGGACGACGGTGACGGTGGCGGCGTGCCTCACGGGGATCGGTGTCTGGAAGATCGGGGCACGCCCGTCACCGCCGCGCCCCGCGGCATCGGGATCGTTCGTGACGTTCGAGTCGGGCCAGGTCCGGCCGCTGGCACTCGCCCCGGACGGATCGCGCCTGTACGCGGTGAACACTCCCGACGGCCGGCTCGAGGCGTTCGACGTGACCGCGACCGGCCTCGAGCATGCGTTCTCGGTTCCGGTCGGGCTCGAGCCCGTGGCCGTGGCGCTCCGCAATGCGACCGAAGCCTGGGTCGTCAACCATCTCTCCGACAGCATCAGCGTCGTCGACCTGGCGGGCGCGACTCCGCGAGTCGTCCGGACGCTGCTCGTGGGCGACGAGCCGCGCGACATCGTGTTCGCCGGCCCGGGCGGCTCCCGGGCGTTCGTCACGTGCGCTCACAGGGGGCAGAACGCGCCGTTCGACCCGCAGCTCCTGACCCCCGGCATCGGGCGCGCCGATGTCTGGGTGTTCGACGCCGCGAATCCAGGCGCCGGCCTGGGCGGCGCGCCGATGACGATCGTCAACCTGTTCGGCGACACGCCGCGGGCCCTCGCGGCGAGCCCGGACGGCGGGACAGTGTATGCCGCCGTCTTCGCCTCCGGGAACCGGACCACCGCGCTGAACGAAGGCGCCGTTCCCGACGGCTCGCTGCCGCCGCCGCACGACAATGCCGACGGCGTGCCGGCGCCGGAAGTCGGATTGATCGCCCGGTTCGACGGCGCGCACTGGGTCGACTCCGCCGGCGGGATCCGGGATGCCGCGGTGAAGTTCTCGCTGCCGGACGAGGACGTGTTCGTGATCGACGCCCTCGCCGATCCGCCGGTGGAGACGGGGTCGTTCTCCGGCGTCGGGACCACGCTCTTCAACATGGCGACGAACCCCGTCACCGGGGACGTGTACGTCGCGAACACCGAGTCGAGGAACGCGGTCCGGTTCGAGGGACCGGGCGTTCACGGCGGCTCGACGGTCCGCGGGCACGTCGCCGAATCGCGCATCACGGTCCTCCACGGAGGCGAGGTGCTCCCGCGCCACCTGAACAAGCACGTCGACTACTCGACCTCTCCGGGGCCGGCCGCCGAGCGCCAAGCCAGCCTGGCGATCCCGCTCGGAATCGCGGTCACCGGGGACGGCGCCACCGTCTACGTCGCGGCGTTCGGGTCCTCGAAGGTCGGCGTCTTCGCGGCCGCGGCCCTCGTCGACGACTCGTTCGTCCCCGGCCCCGCGAGCCAGATCGTCGTGAGCGGGGGAGGCCCGAGCGGGCTCGCGCTCGATGAGCCCCGTGGACGCCTCTACGTGATGACCCGCTTCGACGACGCGATCTCGGTGGTCGATCTTGCCGGCCGGAGCGAGATCGCGCACGTGCCGCTGTTCGACCCGGAGCCCGCCTCGGTGGTCTCGGGCCGGAGCCTCCTCTACGACGCCCTCGCGACTTCGGGGCACGGCGACACGGCGTGCGCGAGCTGCCACGTGTTCGGCGACATGGATCACCTCGCCTGGGATCTCGGGGATCCCGATGCGCCGGTCATGCCCAACCCGAACCCGTTCCGCTTCCCGGCCAACACACCAGGGCCCCCGTTCCACCCCATGAAGGGCCCGA
This sequence comes from Candidatus Sulfotelmatobacter sp., assembly GCA_035510175.1. Lineage (GTDB taxonomy): Bacteria > Acidobacteriota > Polarisedimenticolia > Polarisedimenticolales > DASRJG01 > DASRJG01. The sequence continues at coordinate 12,602 of DATKHQ010000198.1, forward strand.
TGACCACGCAGTCGCTTCGTGGCCTCGCCGCGGACGGGCCGATGCACTGGCGCGGGGATCGCACGGGCGGGAGCGATCCCGGCGGGAACCCGCTCGATGCCGAGGCCGCGTTCAAGAAATTCAACGTCGCCTTCGACGGGTTGCTCGGCCGCGGGGGCCCGCTGACCGATGCACAGATGCAGGCCCTGACCGATTTCGCGCTCCAGATCGCCTACCCGCCGAACCCGATCCGCAACCTGGACAACTCGCTCACGCCCGACCAGTCGCTCGGCGCGAATTTCTTCCACATCGGTCCGGCCGACGCAGCGGGCACCTGCAGCTTTTGCCACAAGCTCGACCCGTCGGCCGGCGCATTCGGAACGGACGGTTTCTCGAGCGTGGAAGGGGAAACGCAGACGTTCAAGATCCCGCAGCTCCGCAACCTGTACCAGAAGGTCGGAATGTTCGGCTTCCCGGACGTGCCCTCGATTCTGCCGGGAGACAACGGGGATCAGGGGCCGCAGATCCGCGGCTTCGGGTACAGCCACGACGGCTCGATCGACACGCTCTTCCGGTTCTTTCACGCCAGGGTTTTCAAGTTCTCGACCGACCCGGCGACCGCGGAGATGCAGCGGCGCGTCGTCTCCGAGTTCGTGCTCGCGTTCGATGCCGACCTCGCCCCGATCGTCGGGCAGCAGGTCACGCTGGGCGGCGGAAACGCCGCGACGGCGGGGCCGCGGATCGACCTCATGATCGCGCGGTGCACCCAGGTTCCCCCGGAGTGCGACCTCGTGGTGAAAGGCGTCGTCGGGGGCGAATCGCGAGGGTACCTCCTCTCCGGATCGTCGTTCCTGCCGGACCGGAGCGCGGAGCCGCCCCTGTCCGACGCCGCGCTTCGCGCGATCGCCGCGGTGCCCGGACAGGAGCTGACCTACACGGCGGTGCCGCCCGGCTCGGGCGTCCGCGCCGGCATCGACCGCGACCAGGACGGGGTGCTCGACCGGGACGAGATCGACGCCGGAAGCGATCCCGCGAACCCGGCGTCGGTTCCGGACGATCGCGACGGCGACGGGACACCGAACGCGTTGGACTGCGCCCCCGACGATCCGACCATCCACCCCGGGGCCGCCGAGATCTGCGACGGCAAGGACAACGACTGCAACCCGGCGACACCCGACGGATCTTCCGAGCCGTGGCTGGGGCAGGCCTGCGACGGCCCGGATCCCGATTCGTGCGCCGACGGGGTCCTGTCGTGCGTCGCCGGGACGCGCACGTGCAGCGACGACGCGATCACGCGGAACGAGGTCTGCGACGGAATCGACAACGACTGCGACGGGATCGTGGACAACCCCCGGTGCGCGGATTACGACCTCGACGGAAACGGCCGGATCGACGGCGGCGATCTCGCCTTCCTCGGCCGCGCGTTCGGACTGTGCGATCCGGATCCCGCTTCGACGTGGTGGTTCCGGGCCGACTACAACCGGGACGGGTGCGTCGACGGCGAGGACCTGGCCGTGCTGGCGAACCTCTGGGCGAAGGTCTGCGAGGGCGGCACGCTGTCGTGCCGGTGAGGGGAGGCTCGTGCATCCGGTCCTGATCGACTTCGGCAGCATCACGATCGGCGGGATATCGGTCCCGATCCGGATCGGCTCGTACGGGCTCCTGTTCGGGCTCGCGGTGGTCGCCGCCGGCCTCTGGGTCCAGCGTCTCGGCCGGGAAGTCGATCCCAAGGCCCCGTGGATGGACATGTACTTCACGACGATCGTCTCGGGGTTCGTCGGCGCGAAGCTGACGAACCTCCTGATCGTTCTTCCCGACCTCGCCGCGGGCCGGGCGTCGCTCCTCGGCGTGCTCCAGGGCGGAGGGGTCTGGCTGGGCGGGGTCGTCGCGGGCTTCGCGGCCTGCACGATCGCGGTGCGGCGTCATGGGCTCCCTCCCGGGCAAGTGGTCAACCTCGCCTTCGTCGCCATCCCGTTCGCGCATGCGATCGGGCGGGTCGGCTGCCTGCTCGGGGGGTGCTGCTTCGGCTCGCGCTGCTCGCTGCCCTGGGCGGTGACCTACACCGATCCGATCGCGCACCAGGTCAACGGAACGCCGCTCGGAGTGCCGCTCCATCCGACCGTGATCTACGAGGCGCTCGCCGAGCTCGCGAACTTCGGCGTGTGCTACGGGCTCTGGCGCCGCAAGTCGGCCGGCTGGACGATCGCTCTGACCTGGATGGGGCTCTACGGGGTCGAGCGATTCCTCCTCGAATTCCTCCGCAGCGACCCGCGCGGAGCCGTGGGTTCGCTGAGCACGAGCCAGTGGATCAGCATCGCCATGGTCGGGGTCTCGGTCATCGGAGCGCTCCGCCTTCGCGGGACCTCCGTAGCGCCTCCTGTTGCACCGGCGCGCCGCGGCCCCGCCCGGAAGCGCGGATGACCGTGTCACGGCTCGGGCGGGCGCTGTCCGGCCCGCCGCGCGTCATCGCCTTCTGGATCGCGTTCCTGACGTTCGAGGCCGCATGCTACGTCTACGGCTACCTGGTGATCGTCATTCCGTGCGCGATGTCCCGCGCGTATCGGGAGCGGAATCACCATCGCGCGTGGAACCGCCTGATCGGCGCTTGGGGGCGCTCGGTTTCCCGGATCAATCGGACGATCAACGGGGTGACGATCGAGGTGGAGGGAGCGGTGCCGCACGGCCCCTGTCTTGTCGTCGCGAATCACCAGAGCACGGCCGACATCCCGGTCCTCTTCGAGGTCTTCCGCGAGCACAATCTGAAGTTCGTCGTGAAGAAGCAGCTCCTGCGCGGGATACCGGCCGTCTCCCACGCCCTCCGCGAGGGGGGGTTCGGCGTGGTGGACTTCGGCGCGCCGCACAAGACCGTGCGCGACCTGATTGCGTTCGCGCATTCGGTTGGCGAGTGGAAGGGGACGCCCGTCATCTACCCGGAAGGGCAGCGGACTCTCGACGGCTCCATCGCGCGATTCCGAGAGACGGGGATTCGGCTTCTCGTGAGCGAGACCGGCCTTCCGGTCGTCCCGGTGGTCATCGACGGTCTCGCGGCCGCGCGCACGATCTGGGATTTCTTCACGGACCTTCCGGGCTCGCGCTGCCGGGTGCGGGTGCTTCCGGCCATCCCGGCCGACGAGGCCGCGGCCGACGCGGCGCAGCTGCCGCGCCGTCTCGAGGCGATCATGACCGGGGAGTTGACGCGCATGCGCGGTGCGCGCGAGGCGGTGGCCTCGTGAGCGCCCGTCCGGCGGCGCTGGTGACCGGCGGATCGCGGGGGATCGGCCTCGCGACCGCGCTCCGCCTCGCGGCCGGGGGCCGTCCGGTGGCGCTCGTGGCGCGCGGCGAGGCGGGACTCTCTCGCGCGGAGCGCGCGATGGGCGACCGCGGAGCGGAATGCCTCGCGATCCGCGCGGACGTGTCGAGCGCTCCGGAGGTCGACCGCGCCTTCGCGGCGGCGATCGAGCGGTTCGGGACGATCGATCTCGTCGTCCACGCGGCGGGCATCCTCAGCACCGGGCGGTTCGACCGGATTCCGGTCGAGGACTACGAATCGTCGATCCGCGTGAACTACCTCGGGGCGGTCCACGTCGCCCGCGCGGCCCTCCCGCGCCTGGCCGCCTCCGGCAACGGCTGCCTGGTGCAGGTCGCATCGGTGATCGCGTTCAAGTCCTTCCCGGGATTCGCGGCGTACGCCCCGACGAAGTGGGCCGTGCGCGCGCTCCACGAGACGCTCGACGCGGAGCTGCGGCAGGTGCCGGTGCGCCTCGCGATCGTCTATCCGCCGATCACGGACACGGCGATGATCCGCGACATTCCCGCCGACCGCCGCCCGGCGGTGTACGACCGCTTCGGCTCGGTGACCGCCGACGAGGTCGCGGCGGCGATCGTTCGGGGGATCGAGAGCCGGAGCCGGCGGATCTTCGTCCGCCGGACAGACTGGCTCTACTTCCACTTGACGCGGCTGGCTCCCGGGATCACGGGCCGGGTCCTGGACAGGATGCTCGCGGGCCGCGGCGGGATCTCCCGATGAGTCCGAAGGCCCTCGACCTCATCGAGATCGCCCTGGTCACGCTGACGGGGTACGCGTGCCACCTCTACTACAACCTGATCGGCCACATCGCCTCGTTGCGCGGCGTCGACGCCGGGCCGCACCTCCTGACGGCGGTCGACCGCGCGATCCCGTACATGCCGTTCTGGGTCAACTTCTACCAGCTCGCATACTTCATGCCGGGGGTCGTGCTCGCGCTGGTCTTCGCGAGGATCGGCCTCGACGTTCCCGCGGTACGGCGGATTCTCGTGGCGTTCCTGAGCCTGCTGTTCGCGCACTACGGCTTGTACCTCGCCGTGCCGGCGAGTGCAGCCGCCGTGCGTCTTCCCGACGCGGCGCTCGGAGCCGGGACGCTCGGCGGGCTCGTCCGCTACCAGTACGCGCTCGCGACGATCTGGTGCGCCTGGCCGTCCCTCCACGTCTCGGCCTGCTGGTTCTTCTTCCGCCTGCTGGCGACGCATTACCGCAGGCTGCGCTGGATCTATCTCGGCTGGTTCGTCGGGATGGTCGTGGGGACCGCCGCCATCAAGATCCACTACGTTCTCGACGCCGCCACGGGCCTCGTGCTCGGCGAGTGCGCGTTCCGGTTCGTGCTCGCTCCGCTGACGCGCCGGAACGCGCTGGCCCGGCGGAGCGGCTCGCAGCCGCGGCGGATCCTCGTCCACCTCGCGGTGCTCGTGTTCCTGCTGGCGTTCCTGCGGGCGGGGATGCGGATGTCGGGGTACCGTGGCCCGCTCTACACGATCGGGTTCAGCTCCCCGACTCGGACTTGAGGTACTCGCGATAGAGCGCCTCGGCCTCCCCGCGGCGGATCTTGCCGCTCGTCGTGCGCGGCATATTCGGGGCGATGAACACGTCGTGGATCGGCAGGCCGAACTCGCGAAGCAGGTACTGCTTCAGCTCGTCCTTGAGCATCTCGACGTCCCTCGGGTTCATCGCGCGGATGAACGTCTCGGCCTGCTCCCCGAGCCGGCTCAGCAGCCAGGAGCCGGGCTCGTGGCTCAGGAACTCCTTGAGCTGCTCGACGCGACCGCGGACCGCGCTCGACATCCGGCTGGCGAGCACGGTCATCACGACGACCTCCTCGCGCCCGCCGATGTTGAAGCTGAAGACGTGCGTCTTGCCGCGGCGGACGAAGGGGAGCTCCTCGATCTTCGCCGCGATGTCGTGGGCGTAGAAGTTCTTCCCGTTCACGATGATCAGATCCTTGATCCGGCCGGTGATGAACATCTCACCCCCCGGCTCGATCAGCCCGAGATCGCCGGTATGGAACCAGCCGTCGACGAACCGCCGCGCGTTCTCCTCGTCGTTCAGATAGTAGCCGGGAGTGACGCACGCTCCGCGAATGGCGATCTCGCCGACACTGCCGGGCGGGGCCGCGCCGCCGTCCTCGGCGACGATGCGGATCTCGAAGTCCCCCTGGGGGCGTCCCACGGACACGACGCGCACGCCGTCGATGTCGCGCGTCCGGAGCGGGGAAGACCGGTCGGGGGCCGTGACGATGAGCGTGGTCTCGGCCATTCCGTACACCGGATGGACGACCCCGCGCCGGAGGCCGTACGGAGCGAAGCGTTCGTAGAAGCGCTCGATCACCTCGCCGCTGACCGGCTCGGAGCCGTTGTAGAGGTACGCGAGTGAGCCGAGATCGGGCTTGCGCTTCTCGAGCTGGTGGTCGCGAATCCGGGTCACGCACATGTCGAGCGCGAAGTTCGGGACGGGGGAGACGGTGCCGCGGTACCGCGAGACGTAGTCCAGCCACGACACCGGCTTCATCAGGAAGCAGACCGGGTTCATCAGGACGAGCGGGTGGTAGTGAACCATGGGGGAGAGGAAGCCGCCGACGAGCCCCATGTCGTGGTAGAGCGGCATCCAGACGATCCCGGAGCTCTCCTCCGTTCGCCCGTCGTTCTCCACGATGATCTTCAGGTTCGCGCAGATGTTCCGGTGCGTGATCTGGACGCCCTTCGGGTCGGACGTGCTCCCCGAGGAGTACTGGATGAACGCGAGATCGTCCGGGCGCGGGGAGGCCGCGGCGATGCGCGGCGGCTCGCGGTCG
>DATKHQ010000199.1:0-2859 GCA_035510175.1 Candidatus Sulfotelmatobacter sp.
CAGTCGGACACGGACGCCGACCGGGTCGGCGACGCCTGCGACAACTGCCCGACGGTGAACAATCCGCTCCAGGAGGACGCGGACGGCGACGGCGTCGGCGATCTCTGCGACAACTGCGCGTCGACGAAGAACGGGAATTGCGGCGCGAACCCGCTCAACTGCGACATCGACGGGAACGGCAGCGTGACCGCTCTCGAGTACGCGCAGGGGTACCAGGCCGACAGCGACGGCGACCACATCGGCGACGCCTGCGACAGCGACGACGACAACGACGGCGTTCCCGACACGAGCGACAACTGCCGCACCGTGTCGAACCCGACGCAGACGGACACGGACCACGACGGGGCCGGCGACGCCTGCGACAACTGCCCGACCGTCGCGAACGCCTCGCAGACGAACTCCGACGGCGACACGTTCGGGGACGCCTGCGACAACTGCCCGTATGCCGACAACCAGGACCAGGCGGATCTCGACCACGACGGGCTCGGGGACGCCTGCGATCCGGACATCGACGGCGACGGCGTGGTCAACGCGCTCGACTGTGCGCCGTACGATCCGGCGGTCACGGAGGCGCCGACCGTCGGATCGACGCTCTCGTGGTCGAACAAGACCACGCTGAACTGGACGGCGGCCTCGGGTGCGACGGCGTACAACTCGTATCGGGGCACGATCCCGGCGACGGGCGGCCTCAACTACAACCACACGTGCTACCAGCCGAACCTGCCCACGCCGTCGGTGACGGACAGCACGACGCCTCCGCCCGCGATCACGGACTACTACCTGATCGCGGCGAAGAACGCGTCGTGCGGCGAGGGTCCGCTCGGCAATCGCAGCAACGGCACGCCGCGACCGAACAGCTCGCCCTGCCCGTAGGGGCGAGCGCCTAGCCGCCGATCGCCTGGAGCGCCTTTCGCGAGGCCTCCCGGATCCGCTCGACCGGGTCCTGGGAGGCCTTGCGCAGCACCTCGAGCGCGCCGCGGTCCTTCCGGTCGCGAAGCTCGTCGATCGCCGCGACGCGCGATTCGACGTCTCCGGTGGCCGCGAGAGCCCGGAGGCGCTCGAGCGCCGCGGGCGTTCCGATCAGCCCGAGCGAGGTCACCGCCTGGCGGCGTACGGACGCGTCGGCGTCGGACAGCGCGGCCGAGACGATCGGGAGCGCCGCATCGGTGCCGATCCGCCCGGCCGCGTCGACCGCGGCGAGGCGGACCGAGTAAGAGGGATCCTTGCCGAGGGGAGTCAGGGCGCCGAGATCGGCCGGCCGCTTGAAGTCGCCCAGGGTCGAGGCCACCGCGGCGCGCACGCGCTCCTGCGGATCTCCGGCGAGCGCGAGAACGGCGCCCGCCTGATCGACCGCCCCGCGGGTGCCGAGGGCAAAGACCGCGGTCGAGCGCACGTTCGGGTCGGCGTCCTTGAGCGCCTGGACGAGGGGCGGGATCGTGTCGCGGGATGGAATCTCGCGGAGCGCTTGAACCGCGCCGCGCCGGACGAGCGGCGCCTTGTCGGCGACGAGGATCTTGAGCGCCGGGATGTTCGCCGCGGAGGGTGATTCCCGCATCCCCGACGCGGCGCTTTGCCGGACCCCCGCTTCCGGGTCCTTGAGGAGCGTTGCGAACGGGCCGGTTTCGGTGTCGACGGCGCCGAGCGCCGGGAGCGCCTGCGCGACGGCGGCGCGCACCTCGCCGCTCGGTGCACCGGCTATGGCGCCCAGGCGCGGGACCGCAGCCTTGTTCTTGAGGTTCGCGAGCGCGCCGATGGCCTCGATCGCGGTGGGCACGTCCTTGTCCCCCGCCGCAGCCATCAGAAACGGGAACGCCGCGGGGTCGCCGATCGCACGCATCGCCGAGACCGCGCTGTGCCGCACGCCGGCCGTCTCGTCCGACAGCAGCGCGCCCAGGTCCTTCACGAATCGCTTGTCCTTCGCGTCCCCAATGTACCCCGCGGTCTGCGCGCGCACGAACGGTTTGGGGGAGGCCAGCGCCTTGCGGATGGGCGCTGCACTGGCGTCGCCGCCGGCCTTCACCAGCGCCGATGCGGTCTCGACCGCGACCCCCTCGTCGGGATCGTCGACCAGGGGGGCGATCCGGGGAACCGCCGCCGTCTTCTTGACGGCGTAGAGCAACTGTACGGCGGCGGTGCGGATCGGCGGCCGGGAATCCTTGAGCGCCGCCTCGAGCGCGCCGACGCCCGCGTCGCCCTTGGCTGCCGCCTCCTGGAGCGCGTGGAGAGCCGCCGAGAGCTCCGCGCCCGGGCCGGACCTCACCGCGGCGGGCGTCCCCGCCGCGCTCGGCTTGTCCGTGGCGCCGGGCTTTCCTGCAGCGATGGGCTGGCCGGTCGCGGCCGGGTTTCCGGGGGCAAGCGCGCAGCCCGCCGCGAGCCACACGAGAACGGCGCCGGCCTTCCGGCCGCCCTGGGCAATCGATGTCATGAATTCACTCCCGCGAGCGGATGGTGGCCGGAGCGTCGGCGCCGCTCAACTTGCGCCGGGCCTGACGCGGCGACGCGCGCTCGTACTTGACGAAGTTCCTGTAGAAGTCCCTGTAGTTCTGGTAGCCGACGAGATACGCGATCTCGGAGATGCTACGGCCTCCGATCGCCAGCAGCAACCGCGCGTGATCGAGCCGCACGCCGTGAATGCGCCCGGTGACCGTCGTCCCGGTCTCCCGGCGGAAGATCCGGGAGAGGTAGTTCGGCGAGACGTGGAGCGTCCGGGCGATACCGCTCAACGAGAGGCGCTTCTGGTAGTTCTCCTCGATGTACGTCTGCGCTTTCTCGACGAGGGGATGGGCCGTCTCCGGAGATTGCAGGACCGCGAGGAGGCGGGCGAGCGCCGGGAGGAACTCCTGCCGCGCGCGCTCCGCG
>DATKHQ010000200.1:0-7448 GCA_035510175.1 Candidatus Sulfotelmatobacter sp.
GACACCCGCCGCGCGATGCCATGGCATCGCGGTTGCATTATCCCGTCGCATGAGAAACGTTCCTGAGACGGGGGGTTCGGGCACACCGAACCCGAATTGATCGGGGGACGGTGCTGAGCCGGGCCCGTAAAACGGACAAGGACCCCCTCCTCCCGGCGAAGCACCTGAGCCCCCCGCCTTAGCGAACGTGGCGAAGTAGGAGCCGTCAGCCTGGCATCGAAAGGTTCCCAGGGCCCCGCAGCTCCTCCCCCGCTTCTCGCCGGCCCTGGACCGCACCTGCGACCCGGGGCCGGTTTTTTTTGACAGCCCCGGAGCGGCGCACGTACGATCGCTGCGGAGGTCGCAAACGTGCGCGCACCGGTCGCAGCTGCGTTCGTCGTCGCGCTCGCGGCGGCCTTCGGCGTTGTCGCCGCGGACCTCTCCCAGGGCGCCGCGCGCGCCGCGGCCGAGGCGTTCGGGCGGGCGCTGTCCACCGGGCACGCGGAAGGCATCCGGCCGTTGCTCCCGCAGCGCGGCAAAGTGACGCTGTCCCTCTCGCGGATGGGGCCCGAGGACGGATCGTTCGGATCGAGCCAGGTCGAGGCGGTGCTGCGCGAGTTCCTCGCCCGCGGCTCGGTCGGGTCGTTCGCGATCCTGCAGTGCGAGTCCGACGGGAAAACCACCGCGCTCGCGCACGCGCGTGCGCTCGTGACCGATCGCGAGGGTCACAGCGCGCGGGTCGGCATCCACCTGGGGTTCCAGCCCGAGGACGGGCGCTGGGTCGTGCGGGAGGTGAAGGAATCCGCGGAATGAGCCGGATCCGGCTCTTCCTCCTCGCCGCCGTCCCGCTCACGATCCTCGCCGCGGGGCAGCTCCAGGCCGGGCGCATTCTGTCCATCGGCGCCGCGGGAGCGCGGGAGCGGCTCTCGGCGCGCGCGCGGGACGCCGCGGAGCGCTTCGGCGAGTTCGCCAGGGCCGCGGCCGAGGTCGCGCGGCGGGCGCGGGATTCTGACCCGCAGCGCGCCGGCGATGTTCTGCCCGAGCGCTGGCGCTCGCACCTCGAGGGTGCGGGCCTCATCCGGAACGGCACCTACGCGAGCTGGTCGGGGCGGCCGGCCGAGGCGCAGCTGTTCCCGCCTGGAGCCCTCGCCCAGTCGCGCATCGTCGAGCGCGGAATGCGCCGGAGCTTGCTCGTGCGGACCGAGGCCTCGGACGCCGGGATCGGGGTCGCCTCATTCGAGCTCGAGCTGGGAGACGAGGGACGCGAGCGGGAGGAGCGCTCCCTGACGCGCAGCGTCGGAGCGGCCGTATCGCGCTGGATTTGGTCGCCGCCTCCGGGAGGTGCCTTGGCACCGGTGTTCGATCCGGGGCCGCCCGCGGTGCTCCTCGCTCCGGTGACCGACGCCACCGGGCGGGCGATCGCGCGCGTCGCGCTCGAAGAGCCCCCCGCCGCCGCGCGAGCGGCGGCGGCGCAAGCGCGGACGCGCGCCTGGGCGGCGCTCGCGGCAACGCTTCTCGCGGCCGCGGCACTCGCGAGACGGCCCGCGCCCGTCGATCTCCGGCGCCTCGCGGTCGTCGCCGGGGCGACCGTCGCCGCGCGCTTGGCACTGGCCTCCGGGCGCACGTTCGAGGAGCTCCTGCCCCGCTCCGTCGGCACTCCCAGCCTGTACGGGCACGGCGCGTCGTGGGGGCTGCTCGCCTCGCCGGCGGCGCTCGCGGCGACGGCGCTGGCGTTCTACCTCGTCGCCCGCGCCGCTGCGTCGTTCGCCGGGACCCTCGGATCGGCGCGGCGCGTGGCGGCGACGGGCGCGCTGTGCGCCGTCGCCGCGGGGGCGGTCGTCGCCGTCGCGGCGCTTTCCGACAGCCTTCCGCGCGATGCACGCTTGCCGGTCCCGCGCATCGACCTCACGTCCTGGCCGGCGCTCGTGGTGGCGGCCGCGATCGCGCTCGCCGTCGCCGGCGCCGCCGAGCTGCTCGCGGCCGCGGTCTTGGCCGCGGTCCACCGGGGCCTTCCCGAGCCACCTGGGCGCCGGGCGGTCGCCGTCGCTGTGGTGCCGGTCGCGATCGTCATGCTCGTCGCGACGCAGCGGTCCGCCGACCGCGTCGTGGAGGAGCGACTGCTGCAATTCGCGCCGCTGCTCACCGCCGAATCGTCCCAGCGGCGCGTGGCGCTCTCCGCCGCGGTCGCGGAGGCGGCCTCCGATCCGCGGGCCGCGGCGGCCCTTTCGGGCGGCGCCGACACCGACGCGACGTTCACGGCCTTCGCGCTGTGGGCCGAGGGGGATCTCTTCCATCAAGGATTCGCCTCGTCGCTGGATCTGTACCTGCCCTCCGGCGTCACGCGCAGCCACTTCGGGTTCGGGCTGCCACCCCTCGTCGAACGCGAGACCGCGCGCGCGGCCCCCGGCGTCACGCCGCGGGCGATCGACGTCGAGCACACCGTGGTGGGCTCCTCGATCGAGCGGGTGCTCCACGCGGAAGCGCCGGTCCTCGGGGCGGGCGGGCAGATCCTCGGCTGGATCGTCGGCCACGTCCTCGACGAGCCGGATAACCTGCCGTTCCTCCCGTCGAGCGCTCCGTTCCTCCAGGCGCTCGGGTGGGGCGCCGATCGCACGGATGCCTCCTGGTCGGGGAATCCGGAGTACGTCCTGTTCGACGAGGACGGCCGCGTCGACCTCTCGACGATTCACCGTCCGCCCGCGCCCTCGGTCGAATTGCACGCGGCGGCGGCGGCCGGGAGGATCCTCACGATCGAGGCCGGGGACCAGGCCTATCGCGTGCTGGGCGTGTCGGACGGCGGCCGATTGCACCTCTTGCTCCTCCCCGCCGCCACGATCCTCGACATCCTCGCGGACGGCGTCCGGCTGCTCCTGCTCGGGCTCTCCGTCGTCGCGGGCATCGCCGTGGCGCGCCGGACCGTCCGCTCGGGTCGCGCCGGAAGCCTCGTCGACCTCATCCGCGCCTCGTTCTACCGCAAGCTGCTCGCGGCCGTGCTCGTCGCCTCGGTCGTCCCGCTCCTCGGCTTGGCGCTCTACCTGCGCGCCGCCATCGAGCAGCGCGCGGCGGAGAGCCTGGCCGAGTCCGCCTCCACCGTGGTGGGAGCGGCGCAGCGGGTGGTGGAGGACTACCAGTCGCCCGGCGCCGAGGACGCGGACGCCCCCCCGAACCGTCTCACCGACGAAACGCTCTCGTGGCTGCGCCGGGTCGTCGGACAGCAGATCCATCTTTACGAGGACGGCGTGATCGCGGCGACGTCGCAGTCCGAGGTGTTCGACTCGGGCCTGCTGGGATGGCGGCTCCCCGGGGAGGTCGATCGCGCTCTGGTGCGCGAGGGGCGCCCTTACCTCGTCCGCGCGGAGACCTGGGGCTCGCTCGCGCTGACCGTCGCCTACGCGCGTGTCGGGGTTCCCGGCGGACCGCGCAATGCGGTTCTCGCCGTCCCGCTCGTGACCGAGCCGCGGGAGACCGGGCGGGCGGTCGACCGGCTCGTGCAGCTGCTCCTGATCGGAACCGTCTCGCTCGTCGGCCTGCTCGCGCTGTGCGCCGCGTGGCTCGCGCGCTCGGTCGCGGAGCCGGTGCGGCGCCTGGCCGCGGCGTCCCGGAGCATCGCGGAGGGCCAGTACGACACGCGGCTCGAAACCGAAGCGCGCGACGAGATGGGCTCCCTCGTCGCCGACTTCAACCGGATGGGTCGCGCGCTCGCCGGCCAGCGCGCCGATCTGATCCGGCGCCGCGACTACATCGAAGCCGTGCTGCGGCACGCGACGACGGGCGTCGTGTCCACCGATGCCCAGGGCCTCGTCGTCACGATCAATCCCGCGGCGCAGGGGCTTCTCGGCGGCGCCGCAGGAGCACCCGCCCGCGGCGATCAGCTCCTGGCGGTGCTGGACCGGAGCGCCGCGACGCGCCCGCTCGCCGAGGGGCTCGCGGGCCCGTCCGGCGTCTCCGGCGAGCCGTTCGAGGTCGACCTCGGGGCGGTGGACCGGCCGGTGCGCCTGCGCGTGGTGCGCGTGCCCCTTCCCGACCCCGCAGGCGGGGAGACGGGCACGCTCGTGCTCCTCGACGACGTCACCGGTCTCATGCGGAGCAACCAGCTCGCCGCCTGGGCGGAGATGGCGCGCGCGATCGCCCACGAGATCAAGAATCCGCTGACCCCGATCCAGCTCTCGACCGAGCACATGAGGCGCGTGCTCGCCGACCGCGGCGCGCTCCCCTCCGCGGAGATCGAGTCGTGCCTCGACACGATCGTCCGGCAGGTGCGCGAGCTGCGCGACATCTCCTCCGCGTTCTCGACGTACGCGCGTCTCCCCGATCTCGCGCAAGCGCGCGTCGATCCGGCGGCGCTCCTGCGGGAAGTGGTCGCGCCGTACCGGGTCGCGCCGCCGGACGGCGTGACGATCGAAGAGCGTCACGATCGGGCCCCGGAGATCCTCGGGGACGCGCGCGCCCTCGCGCGGGCGATCGTGAACCTGATCGAGAACGCCCTCCAGGCGATGCCTCGCGGCGGGCGTCTGAGCGTCGGCTCGCGCGGCGACGCGTCCGGCCGCGCGGTGCTCACGGTGAGCGACACCGGCCCCGGCCTCTCCCCCGAGGCGCGCGCACGCCTGTTCACCCCGTACTTCTCGACGAAGACCTCCGGCACCGGTCTCGGGCTCGCCATCACGCGGCGGGTCGTCGAGGCCCACGGCGGGACGATCTCGGTCGAGGACGCCGCGGGGGGCGGCACGCGCTTCTCGATCGTGATCCCGCCGGCGCGCTAGGGGGCGCATCGTATACTCGCGGTCATGGACGCCCGCGACGGGACGGCTCGCCCGAAGGCACCGCGCCGGCCGTGGTACGCGGAGGGCCTGCGGTTCGAATGCCGTCCCGACTGCGGCCGATGCTGCACGCGGCACGACGATTACGCGTACGTCTACCTCGACCGCGACGACGTGGCGCGCCTCGCGGCGCACTTCGAGATGACGCCCCCGGAGTTTGCGGCCCGCTGGACCTCGAAGGACGACGGCCACACCATCCTGCGCATGGACGAGGCGGCGTGCCCCTTCCTCGATGGAACCCGCTGCACCGTCTACGGCGCGCGGCCGAGCCAGTGCGCGAGCTTCCCGTTCTGGCCGGACAATCTGAGGACCCGTGCGCGGTGGGAAGCGCTCGGGTCGTTCTGCCCCGGGATCGGCGCCGGAACGACCGTCCCCCTCCACGTCATTCGCGACCGGGTCGCCGGCAAGCGCGAGTCCTGACCGCGTCGTACGCGCACGCCTGAACCCCGCGCTGGTATCGTAATCGTGACCGGTTCGAGGAGACATTCCGGAGGAAGACCCGTGCTCCCCTACCGCATGGCCGCCGCGTCCGCCGCCGCCCTCGTCGCCCTCGCAAGCGTGCTCGCTCAGGATGCGCAGACGCCCCCCGCTGCGTCGCCGCCTCCCGCCGGAGATGCCGGCGCTCTGGCGCCGGGGACGCCGGCGGCGCCCCCCGCTCCCGCAGCGCTCTCGGAGACCGGAGCGGCGGCGCTCCAGCGTGCGAAGGACGCGTTCAAGACCGGGAGCTGGCCGGAGGCCCTCGCCGCGGCGACGGAAGTGCTCGGCGAGCAACCGAAGAACCTGGACGCGCTCTACATCGCCGGCGCCTCCGAGCGCCAGACCGCCCTGTACCCGGCCGCCGAGGGCCACCTCAAAGCCTTGATCGACACGTCGCCCAATTTCCCGCTGGCCCACTACCAGCTCGGCTACGTCGCCTACCTGGAGGCGGAATCGTCGGCGAGGGACGGCAAGGCGGAGGAGGCAAAGGCGGCCTATTCCCTCTCCGCCGACGAATTCGGAAAGGAGCTCGAGCGGAACCCGACGCACACGGCGTCGCTGTCGAGCCGTGCGCGAGCGCTCGCGCGCGCGGGCCGCTTCGACGACGCGCTCAAGGCGCACGACGCCTGGATCGCCGCCGTCCCCGGCAAGAACGACGCCTTCCAGTCGCTCGCCGTGACCTACGCCCTCGCGGGCAAGTCCAGCGAGGCGATGCAGACCCTCGACCGCCTCCCCGTCAAGGACGGCCGGGCTCCGTTCGATGCGACGATGACCGTCACCGGCGTGTTCCTCGCCCGGAAGGACTGGGGCGCCGCCGTTCCGTTTCTCGAGAAGGCCGTCCAGGCCGACGCGACGTCGGTCCACGCGCGCTCCCTTCTCACGCAGGCGTACGCGCGAGCGATGCAGTACGACGACGCCGTGGCGAGCCTCAAGGTCCTCCTCGACATGAACCCGCCCCCCGACGAGGCCGAAGCCGCCGGTGAGGCGATCAAGGCGACGATCGGCAACGGCAAGAGCTCCGTCTCGCGACCGGGCGTCGATCCTCCTTCGGTCCTGAAGATTCCCTTCCCGCACTACCCGAAGGGGCAGGACGACAGCGTCGAGACCGAGGTCCTCGTTCTCGCGAAGATCTCGGGAAGCGCGAAGGTGGAGGACACGCTCGTGGTGCCGAACCGGATCTGGAAGGATCTCCGCACCACGGGATTCGAGCAGGAAGCCATCGACACGGTGAAGCGCGGGCGGTTCACCGCCGGCACCAAGGACCGTCAGCCGGCCGACCTGTGGCTCGTCGTCGCGGTGAAGTTCTCCAAGCCCTAGCGTCAGCCCGTCGTTCCCGCGATGCGGCGCTCGGCGCGGCGCACCGCGTCGACGACGAGCTCGAGCCGGTCGAGGTCCTTCTTCCCGGGAGCGACCTCGATCTCGCCGAGCAGGTCGATCCCGTACGGGCGGGCGTCCTCGATGGCCAGCCCGATCTGCGCGGCCTCGAAGCGACCGGCGATGATCAGGCGCCCGTAGGCGGACCAGTTCCGGACCTTGCGCCACTCGAACGGCGGATCGGTCGGGGACCCCTCGCGCGCGTCGATCAGGAAGGTCGTCGAGGGATAGGCGCCGAGCGCGTCCGGATCGAACGCGGGGCCGACGCGAAACGCCTTTACCCAGGGGAACGGCGCCGCCGCGGCGCACGTCCCCGGAGTCTCGGTTCCGTGGAACTGGAGGACGCCGACCCCGGCCTTCCGCGCGATCTCGAGGACGCGGATGAGCGGGTCGTCGGCGAACACGCCGACCTTCGTCACGAACACCGGCAGCCGGTCCACGATCCGCCGCGCGAGATCCGGCTCGACCACGCGCGGGCTGCCGCGGCGAAAGTCGAACCCGAGCGCATCGACGCCCAGATGCACGGCCTCGTGCGCGTCCCGCTCCTCGGTGATCCCGCAGACCTTGATGACCGTGCGCTTCGTCACGCGGCGTCTACTTCACCTCGAACTTGACGAAGATCGGATCCTTCAGCTCCGGCGCCGTCATGGTCAGCTCGAACCGGTGTCCCTTGAGCCCGGTGCCGGGCTGCGGGAAGTAGATCATGTCCATCAGGTACCCGTACCGCGGGAGCGAGACCGTGTCGGTGACCACCGCGGCCTCGCCCGGGCGCGACGGGCGCCGCGTCGGGCTGAATTTGCT
>DATKHQ010000201.1:0-7622 GCA_035510175.1 Candidatus Sulfotelmatobacter sp.
GGGCGAGGAAGAGGATCCGCTTGGCCTTCTCGGTGAACTTCTCGAACATCGATCGCTCCGACCCCGCCGCGTCCGTTCGCGGGAGAGATGTTCTAGCGCACTCAGCGCCGCTGCGCCCCCTCGTCGCCGAAGTACCGCGTCGCCTCGCCGTCCTCCATCGGCCGGAGCCGCCCGTCCGCCAGGCGGAGCATCCGGTCGCACCCGTGGGCGATCCTCCCGCTGTGCGTCGCCACCACCAGCGCGAACCTCCTGTCGCGCTGCAACTCCCGCAGCAGGCCGAACACCGCGGCGCCGGTCCCCGGGTCCAGGTTCCCCGTGGGCTCGTCCGCCAGAACGATCGACGGACCCGGCGCCACGGCCCGCGCGATCGCCACCCTCTGCTGCTCCCCGCCGGACAGGGCCGACGGACGGTGCGACAGGCGTTGCGACAGCCCGAGCCGTTCCAGCATCTCCCGGGCGGCCACCGACGGGTCCTCCGGCCTCCGCCCGATCCGGAACGGCATCTCGACGTTCTCCTGCGCCGTCAGCTCCGGAAGGAGATGGTGGAATTGGAATATAAATCCGACGGATCGATTGCGGTACCCGGCCAGGTCGCCCCCCCGTGGGGTCACCGTGTCCCGCCCGGCGAACCGGACGACCCCGTCGTCCGGAACGTCCAATCCTCCCAGCAGATGCAGCAGGGTCGACTTCCCGACCCCGGAGTCCCCGACGATGGCGATCGCCTCCCCGGCCCCCACCTCGAGGTCGAGGCCGGTCAGCACCTGGACCCGCCGCTCGCCGCTCTCGTAGGACTTCACGAGGCCCCGGGCCTCGAGCACCGGATCACTCATGGCGGATCGCCTCGACCGGGTTCAGCCGCGCCGCCTTCCACGCGGGGTAGATCGTGGCCAGGAACGCGATGAGGAGGGCCGCGGCCCCGACGACCACGACGTCGCCCGGGCGCGTGGCGAAGGGGACGTGATCGACGTAATAGACGTCCGGGTTCAGCTTGAGAACCCGGTAGGCATCGAGCGTCCGCGCCGCCGCCGCCCCGACGACCAGGCCGATCGCCGTCCCCACCAGGCCGATCACGAGGCCCTGGAGCATGAACACGCCCGCGATGCTCCCGGGCTTGGCCCCCATCGCCGTCAGCGTTCCGATCTCCCGCACCTTGTCGCTGACCATCAGCACGAGCGTCGAGACGATGTTGAGGGAGGCGACCACGACGATCAGCGCGATCGCGAGGAACAGGAACAGCTTCTCCGTGTTGAACGCCTTGAGGATCGCCTTGTTCTGGTCGAGGAGGTCGAGCACCTGGAATCCCGAGCCCATCGCCTTCGCCACGTCCACCTTCATCGCGGCAAGGTGATTCCGATCGGCCAGCTTCAGCTCGAGCCACGAGGCGCGCCCCGCGGAGTCGAGCAGCTTGCGCGCGACCTCGATCGACACGTACGCGCGCTGGGCGTCCTGCGGATAGGCGTCGGTCTTGAAGGTGCCGGCGACCTCGAGCACGACGCTGCGCGGGATGACGCCGAAGGGCGTGAGACCGACTTTCGCCACGAGAACCCGGACGGCGTCCCCGCGCCGGACCGCGAGGTGCGTGGCGAGATCCTCGCCGAGCAGCACCGTGGGCCGCCCCGACTCCCCGGGAGCGTCGAGAGCGGCGAGCGCCGCGCCCGGGGCCCCGATCTCGACGACGGCTTTCTGGCGGGCCGGGTCGATCCCCTGGACCTCCGCGTACGAAGGCGTGCTCAGGGCCTCGTTCATGATCATCGCCGGCGTGTACACGACCGGTGCGACCGCGACCACCCCCGGGATCGCCGCCGCGCGCGCGGCGACGGCGTCCGCCTCCGGGAAGCTCGGAGCGCCCGCGTCCAGGATCTGCAGGTCGCCGCTGCCGCGCAGGATCCGCTCCTTCATGTCCTGCTCGAAACCGGTCATCAGGGCGAGCGCGATGACGAGCGCCGCGGTGCCGACCGCGACCCCCGCGACGGAGATGATCGTGATGACCGAGAGGAACGTCCGGCCGCGCTGCACGCGAAGGTAGCGAACCGCCAGGCGCAGCTCGTACGGCAGTCTCATCGCGCGGTCAGACGATTCCGGCCGCGGCGGCGGCCTCCATCGCGCGGTGCGCGGAGGCCGCCCCCGCGTCTCCGGCGACCGCCCAGAGTCGCACGGTGCCCGGGGCCGGCTCGTCGATGCGCGCGACCAGGATCGCATCGCCCTCGGGCGCCTCGAGCGTCGCCCCGGCGTCCGGATCTCCGGCGACCTCGATCCCCGCGACCTCGGCGAGCGCCGCGCGCGCCTCGGAGGTCCCGCCGCGCGCCCCGTCGACGTGCAGCGCGGCGGCGTGTCCGAGAAACGTCGGGGCCAGCGCGATCGAGACGGTCAGCCTGAGATCGGGGGCCGCGAGCAGCGCCCGACACTCCCCCGCGATGCGCCGCGAGGCGTCGTGCTCGCCGCCCGGCAGCAGGTGCTCCGGAAGGACGTTGAACGCGAGCTGGCGCCCGAACACCTCGGTCGGCGTCGACTCGAACCGGAGCAGACGGATCGTCTGCTCGCGGAGCTCCTCGAGACCGGCCTTCCCGAAATCCCCCGCCGAGCGCAGCACGAAGGCGGAGGCCGCCACGACCCCCAGCGCGGCGTCGAGCGGGGCCAGGATCGCTGCGAGCAGCGTAGACACCGGATGGGGCACGGCGACGAGCCGGGCCCCGGAGCGCACCGCGTCCGGATCGAGGAGTGCGGCCCCCGCGAGCGAGCCGGAGAGGTCCACCACGAGCGTGCCCGCCTGGGCCGCCCGTGCGAGCCCGGCCTCGTCATGCCCCGACTCGCAGACGAACACCGCGGCCTGGGCCAGGGCGTCGAGCTCCAGGGCGGGCTGGATCAGACGCGCCTCGCCGTCGTACTCCGAGAGGAGCGCCGCGTCCCGCGCGCACCCGAACAGCTCGATGCGGCTGCCCGGAATGCCGAGGTCGGCGAGCGCGGCGCGCAGGTGGGCTCCGGCGGAGCTCAGAGCCCCCAGCACGGCGATCCGGCCGCCGGCCAGGTCAGCGGATCGGCGGGCCATCGACGGCCTCCTCCGCGGGTTGCCGTTCGTCCGCCGCGACGCGGCGGCTTCGCCCGCGGGTCAGCCATCCGCCGGCCCAGGCGACCGGTCCCGACAGCATGTACAGCGCGGCGATCACCATGACCGAGCGCGGATGCGCGAGGACGACAACGATCGCGGCGACGATGACCAGCACGTTGAGGTAAGAGCGCGGGCTGCGGAGGTCGAGGTTCTTGAACGAGCGGTAGCGGATCCGGGAGACCATCAAAAGCGCGGCCGTCGCGGTGAGCGTGGCCACGAGGACCGACGCGCCCAGATGCGTCGGCGGCTCCGGAAAGCCGAAGGCCACGCTCGCCACGGCGCCCGCCGCCGCCGGCGAGGGCAGCCCGACGAAGTACCGCTTGTCGGACGCGGCATGCTGGATGTTGAACCGCGCGAGACGCGTGGCCGCGCACGCGACGAACAGGAACGCGACGAGCCAGCCGACGCGGTGGAAGGGGGCGAGGGCCCACTCGTACGCGAGGAACGCCGGCGCGATGCCGAACGACGCGATGTCGGCGAGCGAGTCGAACTCGACGCCGAACTCCGATGTGGTCCCGGTCATCCGCGCGATGCGCCCGTCGAGCCCGTCGAGCACGCCGGCGAGCATCAGCAGGAGCGCCGCGCTCTCGTAATGGCCGTGCGCCGACTGGATCAGGCTGAAGAAGCCGCAGCAGAGGTTCCCCGTCGTGAACATCGTGGGGAGCAGGTAGATTCCGCGGCGGAGCTTCCGGCGACCGGCCATGTTCGGGATCCTTCGTGGAGGGGAGGCACTGTACCCCACATCCCGCCCCTGCCTCTAGTTACGCGCGCGCCAGCACGCTCGCCCCCGCCACCACCCGGTCCCCGATCGCCACGGCGACGCGGCTTCCCGCGGGGAGATCGACGTCGACGCGCGATCCGAACCGGATCAGCCCGACGCGCTCCCCGGCGGCGACCGCGGCTCCGGCCCGCGTGCGGCAGACGATGCGGCGCGCGACCAGGCCCGCGACGAGCGTGAACGCGACCGGCGGCGCTCCGGTCCGCTCGATCACGATCGTGGTCCGCTCGTTGTGGTCCGAGGCCTCGTCCTTGAAGGCGGCGAGGAAGTCCCCGTCGACGTGCCGGACGGCGCTGATCCGGCCCGCGACCGGCGCGCGGCACACGTGCACGTCGAAGACGTTCATGAAGACGGAGACCCGAGTCGGGTCGGCCCGGATTATCTTCCCGTCCGCCGGGCTGATGATCGCGGCCGGGTCGGACGGGGTCGTGCGCTCCGGGTCGCGGAAGAAGTTGAGGGTGAATGCGAGCAGGAGGACGATCGGCACCGTCCCCCACGGCCAGAGCCACGCGGCCAGCGCCCCGGCCGCCGCCAGAACCCCGACGAACGGCCATGCGGCGGGGTCGATCCTCATCCGTGCCGGCCGGCCAGCCGCGCCTCGTTGCGCCGGATCGCCTCGATCTCGTCCTTCACGCGCAGCTTCAGCTTCTTGAGCGTCGCTTCCTCGTAGCGCTCGTCCTCGCTGAGGAACAGGCGCTGCTGCAGCACGGCCAGACGGTCCTCGTACTCTTGGTGCTTCGCGGCGAGTCGGCGCAGATTGAGGTCGTCCTTGCTCACGTCCATGCGAGGCCTCCGGGTGGAAAGTCGGCGCGTCGTCGCGCGCGGGAAGCGGCGCCGCGGACGACACGCGGGGTCTTGTGCGGCAGGGATCGCGTGGGTCCCGTCCTCCGTCCCGGCAACTATAGGTCGCGGGCTCCGCGATGTCCATCCGGACCCTACAGCGTCCGCTCCATCAGGATCGCCGGCTCTCCGGTGTCCGCGTAGTACCCCGGCCGGCGTCCCGTCTCCGCGAATCCGTGCGCGGCGTAGAGCGCCCGCGCGGCGAGGTTCGAGGGCCGGACCTCGAGGGTCGCCCGCGCGGCCCCGCGCAGGCGCGCCCCGCGAATGAGATGGGCGAGGAGCGCTCCGCCGTGTCCGGCGCGACGCGACGCGCGCGCGATCGCGATCTCGTTGATCTGCAGCTCGTCGGCGACGAGGTAGCAGCACGCGTAGCCGACGACCCGCCCGCCAGCGCGCAGCACGAGGTTCCAGGCGCGCGGGTTCCCTTCTATCTCGTGACGGAAGTTCTCGGCGGTCCAGGGCGTCGCGAACGAGTCCTGCTCGATCGCGAGCACCTCGGGGAGCTCGGCGAGCGTCATCGGCTCGATCACGGGGCCAGCGCCGCTCACGGCCCGGCCTTCGGGCGCTTCAGCTCGGCATCCGCCGGGCGGAGGTAGAGCGGGACGAGGTCCGCCTCCCCGTGCTCTCCCGCCGCGAGCCTGAAGGCCGCGATCCGCCCCGCCCCCGCCGCGATCGACGTCGGGGTGGGACCGCAAACGCCCGTGTACCCCGCGGCGCGCAGGCGCCCCTCGTGCGCGAGCGCGCCGGACCCGAACAGCGCCACCGCATCGGGACCGGCCTCGAGCAGCGCGCGCTCCGGCGCGCCGACCCAGGGTGCGGTCAGCTCCCTGGGGGGGCACGACGTCCCGTCGTACCGCGCCGAATACACTTCTCCGCGTCCGGCGTCGAGCATCGGCTGGCGGAGCGCCGTGCTCGGGCCCGCGGCTTCGGACATCGCGGCGAGTGTCGACACGCCGACGCACGCACGCTCCGTCGCCAACGCCAACCCCGCGACCGTGCCGAGCCCGACCCGGATCCCCGTGAACGAGCCGGGGCCGCGGGTGGCCGCATAGGCGTCGAGGCTCTGCTTGCTCCACCCCGCGAGGGCCAGCACGGCGTCGACCAGGCCGAGGATCCGCGCGGCATGCGAGTCCTCCACCCACGTCCCCGCCTCCGCTACGACACGCGGCGGCCCCTCGCGCGTCTCCACGAGCGCGGCACCGCCCCACCAGGTCGAGGTGTCGATCGCGACCAGCCGCATCAGGACCGCTCGGTGGGCCCCGCGGATCCCGCGCGCTCGAGGAACTCGAGGAAGTCCTCCTCGGACCGGCCGTGTCCGACGTCGAAGGCGACGCCGATCTCGAACCGGTCGCGATCGCCTCCCGGGAGCTCCTCGAGGCGCACGACGCGCCCGCGGAGCGCCATGACCGGGCTGCCGTCCCGGGCTCCCGCCGGATCCAGGCGGATCTCGACCTC
This sequence comes from Candidatus Sulfotelmatobacter sp., assembly GCA_035510175.1. Taxonomy (GTDB): domain Bacteria; phylum Acidobacteriota; class Polarisedimenticolia; order Polarisedimenticolales; family DASRJG01; genus DASRJG01. The sequence goes on from DATKHQ010000201.1 coordinate 6,180, forward strand.
CTCGCCGACGTGAAGCGGCTCGGGGCTGCCGAACAGGAGACCGCTACGGCTCAGGTTGTGCACCGTGCGCGCGCCGGGCTCGCCGGAGGAGAGAACCTCGACCTCGCACTCCCGCTCGGCGAGATCAAACCGGAGAAAGCGGCGTCGCTCGGCGCTGTGGACGAGGACGGCGTTCTTGCCGGAGGCCTTGGCGAGGTAGAGCGCGCCGGCCGCGCGCGTGATCAGCGTGTCGACCTCGGTCGCGTCGTCCGGGTAGGCGGCGACCCCCGCCGAGACCGTCATGTCGGCGGGACGGCCGCCGGCGTCCCGGCGCTTGAAGTGGGCCTCGAGGTCGCGCCGGAACCTCTCTGCGACCAGGAACGCGCCGTTGCGCGTCGTCTCGGGCAGGAGGATCGCCAGTTCGTCCTCGCCCGGCCGGGCGGCGAGGTCGATGTCGCGGATCTTGTTCGAGAGCAGGAGCCCGGCCTCCTTGAGGAGGCGATCGGCCACGAGGCGGCCGACGCGGGCGTTGAGCGCCGCGAAGCCGTCGAGATCGAAGAGGGCGATCGCCACCCGGTGGCCGTACCGGCGCGCGCGGCGCATCTCGCCCGCGAGCGTCACGCGGAATGCGCGGTCCGATGCGAGCCCGGTCAGCGGATCGGCGCCGTGAGGGACGGCCGCTCCTTCCATCTCGAGGTCGATCAGACTCGGCGCCGTCAAACGCTTGTTCCGGTTGACGAAGTAGTCGAGCGTCGCGACGCGCAGGCCCGCGTCGCGCCCGAGCGCCAGGGAGAGCGTGTGCCGGTGCTCGAGGATTCCCTCCCAGTGGCCCCGCGCTTCGTCCTCGTCGAATGCGAGCTGCGTGAGGATCAGGAGGAGCGCGGCGTGCGCGCTGATCCCCGTCTCGGAGGTCAGCACGTCGAGGCGTCCCAGCAGGCGCTCGGTGTTGGTCGTGTCCTCCTCGAGGAGCTGGAGGATGCGCTCCTTGAGCTCCTCGGCCTCGCCCCGCGTGATCACCGCGCGCCTCCACGCTGCAGCCGCGCCGGCGCGCGCGTCAGGAGGACCCGCGCGAGCACGCGCTCCTCCGGGAGCGGAGCGTCGAACGCGACCCCGGCGCGGACGCGCTGTTCGCCGGCCGCGGGGGGTGCGAGCCGGACGATCCGCCCGGAGACCTCGCACGCGTCCTCGAACGACCGCGGGCCGGTCCGCTCGAGGCGCAGCGCCACCGGATCGGCCACGCGGGGCGGGTTGTCGAACTCGAGCAGGATCCCGCTCCGGCTCAGATCCACCGCGTGCGCCTCGACCGAGCGGTCCGGAAGGACGCAGACGGTCGTCGACGGGCGCACCGGAAAGCGCAGGGCGGAGCGCTTCTCGCGGTGGTGGATGCAGACCCGGTTCCGCCCACCCCGCTTCGCGAGGTAGAGGGCCTCGTCCGCGCGGGCGATCAGGTCGGCATCGTGGAGC
>DATKHQ010000202.1:0-2593 GCA_035510175.1 Candidatus Sulfotelmatobacter sp.
ACCCGTCGAGTGCGTCGGTGAGCCCGAGAACGATGTAGATCGCGAGCGCCCCGAGCATCCACGCCCGGGTGCCGCCGTACATCATCGCGGTCGGCAGCGGCAGCAGGAGGAGCCGCAGCCACGTGACCTGGTTCGCGGTGACGCGCACGCCGTCGATCCTCCGGGCCGGGGATCGTATCAAGCCGGAGCCGCGGACTTCGAGTCCGCTGTGCTATGCTCCCCGGGTATTCGCGCCCGCCCGCTGCGTGAGAACCCGGGAGGCCCATGGCGAGGCCCCGGTTCCGCGGCTTTCGGCGAGGACGCCGCATGTCGCGGCGTGACGCCCAACCGGCCGGAGCGCGGGAGAGCCAAAGAGCGAATGTCCAAGGTCATGCTGGTCAACGTGACGCACGTCGAGGAGTCGCGCGTCGCGATCCTCGAGAATGGCGTGCTCGAGCAGTACGAGATCGAGACGATCAACCGCACCAACATCAAGGGCAACATCCACAACGCCGTCGTCGAGAACGTCCATCCCGCCCTGGAAGCCGCGTTCCTCCGGATCAGCGGCGACATGAAGGGCTTCCTGCCGCTCGACGAGGTCAACTTCAAGCTGCTGCCGGCGCGCACCGACTCGCGCGCGAAGGGGAAGATCGGGCAGCATCTCCACGCCGGCCAGAAGCTCATGGTGCAGGTGGTCCGCGAGCCGTTCGCCGGCAAGCCCCCGACGGTCACCACCTACTTCTCGCTGCCGGGGCGCTACCTGGTGCTCATGCCCGGAGCGGACTCCGCCGGGATCTCGAGGAAGATCCAGGATGACTCGCAGCGGGACCGGCTCAAGAAGATGGTCGAGGAGCTCAACCCCCCGGAGGGCTTCGGCCTGATCGTGCGGACGGCCGGCGTCGGGCAGAGCAAGACCGAGCTTCAGCGGGACCTGCGCTACCTGCTCCGGCTGTGGGACTCGATCCAGCGGGCGTCGCGGGCGACCGAGTTTCCGGGGCTGGTCTACCGCGAGCGCGACCTCGTGATCCGGACGATGCGCGACTACTTCACGCAGGACATCGACGAGGTGTGGATCGACAGCAAGGAGACCTACGACCGCGCGCTCGAGTTCGTCTCCGACGTGATGCCCGCGAAGGCCAAGATCATCAAGCTCGACACCGGCGACCGGCCGCTGTTCTCGAAGTTCAACCTCGAGGAGCAGATCGAGAGCATCTACAAGCGGCGCGTGCCCCTAAAGACCGGCGGCGAGATCGTCATCGACGGCACCGAGGCCCTCACCGCGATCGACGTCAACAGCAAGGGGGCGCCGAAGCAGGGGGATGCCGAGGACAACGCCCTCCAGACGAATCGCGAGGCGGCGGTCGAGATCGCGCGGCAGCTGCGGCTGCGCGACCTCGGCGGGCTCGTCGTGATCGACTTCATCGACATGATGGCGGCTCGCAACCAGAAGGCGGTCGAGAAGGTGATGCGCGACGCGATGAAGGCGGACCGCGCGAAGTACGACGTGACCCGCATCTCCAAGCTCGGCCTGATGGAGATCGCCCGCCAGCGGATCAAGAGCGAGAAGATGGGCGCGTCCTACGCGACCTGCCCGGTCTGCGAGGGATACGGCCTGATCAAGAACATCGAGCCGGCGGGCCTCGCCGCGCTCCGGAAGCTGCAGACGCGCTGCCTGCGCACCGACTTCGGCAAGGTCCACATGAGGGTCCCGCCCGAGATCGCGCACTGGATTCTCAACCACAAGCGCGACGACCTCGCGGCGCTCGAGCGCCGCTACGGCATCAAGGTCCAGGTCGAGCCGAAGCCGTCGCTGTTGCGGCACGAGAGCGAATTCGAGTTCTTCCCCCGGGAGAAGGTCGAGGTTCCGCCGGCGCTTGTGGCCGGCGATCGTCCCGCACCGCCCGCGCCTCCGGACCTCCTCGAGATGGAGGACGAGGCGCCGACAGCCGCGACGGCAGCCGCCGCTCCGGCCCCGGCCGGAGCACCGGCGGAGAACGGCGCGGACGGGGGCGAGACGGGAGACGGCGGCCGCAGGCGGCGCCGCCGGCGCCGTCGGGGCGGACGCGGGCGCGGACGAGGCGGCGAGGCCATGTCCGGCGCCCCGGTCGAGGAGACCGCTCCCACGGAAGAGACGATCGACGACTCCTCCGAAGAGGAGGCGGCCCCGGAGCCGGCCGGCACGCCCCAGGCGCCGGGGGACGGCACCGGGCGGCGGCGCCGCCGCCGGAGGCGCGGGCGCCGCGGCCGTGGCGGACAGGAGATGAACGGCGGGCCCGCGGGCCCGGGCGCGTCCGGTGAGGGCGCGGCCGAGGGCTGGTCACAGCCTCCCGCGGCGGCGTCCTCGGAGGAGGCGGTCGTTCCGCGGCACGTCTCTTCCCAGGAGCTGATGCCCGCGGCGAACGCGGGCCGGCGGCGCGGACGCCGCGGCCGCGGACGCGGCGGCGCGCGCGGATCGGGCGAGGCGTTCGATCCGCAGCTGATCTCCCCTCTGAACCCCGTCCCAAAGCCCGGGTTCGGCGAGGACTAGATGTGAAGTCTCAGGACGTTGTTCACGGCCCCTAGCTGTTCACCCGGGGCCTTTTCGGAGAAGCTGATGGTGACCAAACCGTCGCCG
>DATKHQ010000203.1:0-13068 GCA_035510175.1 Candidatus Sulfotelmatobacter sp.
ACTTCCGGATCGTCGCCGTGATCATCCTGATCAACGCGGTGCTCGCCGTGATGGTCGGCATCGTGCTGCACACCTACGACGCGATGCGCCGACAGCTCGAGGCGAACTTCCGCGCGCTGCGGGCCAAGGAGGCCCTCGAGCGCGAGGTCGAGATCGCGCGTGAGGTGCAGCGCGAGCTGCTTCCCCGCGCCGCCCCCGTCGTGGCCGGCCTCGAGCTCGCGGGGGTCTGCCTGCCCGCCGTGGGTGTCGGCGGGGACTATTACGACTACCTCCCGCTGGCGAACGACCGCATCGGGCTCGTGATCGCCGACGTCTCCGGCAAGGGCATCCCCGCGGCGCTTCTGATGGCGGGGCTGCAGGCCACGGTCCGGAGCCTGGCGCTCCCCGGCGTCGCGCCGAGCGAGGTCTGCCGCCGCCTGAACGACCTGCTGCACGAGACGACCTCCGCGGCCCGATACGCGACCCTGTTCGTCGGCTTCTACGATCCGTGCGACAGGACCTTGACGTACACGAACGCCGGCCACTTTCCGCCGCTGCACCTCGGCGGCCCGGGCCCGGGGCGCCTCTCGCAGGGGGGACTGCCGATCGGCCTCATGCCCGGGTCGCTCTACGGCGAGGGACGGCGCGAGCTCGGAGTCGGCGATCTCGTCGTGCTCTTCACCGACGGGGCGGTCGAGCAGCCGAACGGCGACGGGGAGGAGTTCGGGGAGGGGCGCCTCGTCGAGATCCTGCTCCGCGAGCGCGAGGCCCCGCTCGCCGAGATCCTGGCGACCGTCACCGACGAGATCCGCGCGTGGAGCGGGGGCGGCACGCCGCACGACGACATCACGCTCGTCCTGGCGCGCGTGCGATGAGGCGGCACGGCACCTTCTCCCTCCCCGTGCAGGTCCTGCTGTGGGCCGCCGGCAGCTCCGCGGCCGGAGCGGTCGTCGGGCTCGTCGTCGGGATGTTCCGGGACAAGCCGCTCGATGCCCCTCTGTTCATGGTGAGCATCCTGTTCGGCAACGTCGTCGGGCTGACGGTGTTCGTCTGCTCGGTGGCCCTCTACCCGGTCCTGCGCGGCCTCTCCCCGATCGTGCGCACGCTGGTTCTGGGCGTGGGCCTCGTGTCGGGATCGGTGGCCGGCACCGCGCTGGTCGCCGCGCGGTACCCGTTCTTCGTCCTCTCCGATCCGCGGCAATCGCTCGCGGTCTTCGCGCTCAACGGGGTCCTGGCGTTGATCGTCGGCGGCCTCGCCCACGCCTACGAGGGGATGCGGTGGCGGCTCGCCGAGTCGCTTCGCGAGGTGGAGGAGGTCCGCCTGGTCGAGGCGGAGCTCCACGAGCAGGCCGCGAAGGCGGAGCTCGCGGCCCTCCAGGCGCGCATCAATCCGCACTTCTTCTTCAACACGCTCAACACGATCTCCGCGCTCCTCTCCGAGGACCCGGCAAAGGCCGACGAGGTCGTCCAGATCCTCGCCGGGCTCTTCCGCTACACGTTCAAGGCGGCGCACGCCGTCGCCGTGCCGCTCCACGAGGAGCTGGAGTTCGTGGAGGGGTATCTCGCCGTCGAGAAGGCCCGCTTCGGGGAGCGACTCCGGGTGACCTGGGCGATCGATCCGCGCGCCCGCGGCGCGCGGGTTCCGGGGCTGATCCTGCAGCCGCTCGTCGAGAATGCCGTCGGGCACGGCGTGGCCCCGATGCCCGGAGGGGGGACGGTGCGGATCGGGGCGTCGCTCGCGGAGGGACGCCTGGTCGTCGAGGTGGAGGACGACGGGCCGGGCCTGCGCCGGGAACCTGCCTCGCTGATCCGGGACGACCACGGCCTCGGGAACGTCCGGCGGCGCATCGCGACGACGACGCAGGAGCGCGGCGTGCTGGAGCTCCTGCCCGCGCCGAAGGGTCGTGGGACCCTGGCGCGTATCGTCCTGCCCGCCGGGGAGAGCGCCGAGGCCGCCGATGCGGCCGCCCCCGCCGGCGCGGTGGAGCGCCGCGCATGAGCCTGCGCGTGGCGATCGTGGACGACGAGAAGCCTGCGCGGGACCGGCTGCGGCGCATGCTCGCCTCGATCCCCGACCTCACGGTCGTCGGCGAGGCGGGAGACGTCGCGAGCGCCGTGGAGCTCACCGACCGGGAAAAGCCCGATCTCCTGCTCCTGGACGTCCAGATGCCGGGCGGGGACGGCTTCGAGGTGCTGCGGCGCGTCGCGCGCCTCCCCCTCGTCGTCTTCATCACGGCGTTCGACCATTACGCCGTCCGGGCCTTCGAGGTGAAATCGCTCGACTACCTGCTCAAGCCGGTGCCCAAGGACCGGCTCGCGGAAGCGGTCGAGCGCGCCCGCAGAGCGGCCGATGGCGGCCGCACGCCCCCGGCGGACATGATGCGCCTGCTCGAGGAGATCCGCGCCGGACTGCCGGCCGCGGTCGAGGCCGCCACGGCACGTCCGGCGCCCAGCCGGATTCCCGCCAAGCGAGGGGCCAAGATCCTCCTACTCGACCCGGCCGACGTGATCTGGTTCGAGTCCGAGGGGGAGCTCGTGCACGCCCGGACCGCCGACGCGCGCGCCTTGGTCGAGCGGTCCCTGGGGGAGCTCGAGGAGCTCCTGGCGGGCTCGTTCTTCCGGATCCACCGGAGCTACCTCGTCAATCTCTCGCGCATCGGCGCGATCGTCCCGGAGGACGGCGGGACCTACCGGGTGGTGATGAAAGACGAGTCCCTGACCCCCCTCCCCCTCTCCCGCCGGCAGGCCCAAAAGCTGCGGGAGATCATCCCGTGGTAGGGACCGGTCAACCGGCCGAATCGACCGTTCGCAGCGGATCGGTGGCGTCCGGGCCCGACGCGACGTTACAACCGGCATCGAAAGGAGAGGAGGCCGGCACCATGAGGGCCATCGCCGCAGCCAGCCGCGCGTCGGTCGTCGCGATGCTCCTCCTCGCCCTGTCCCTGGGGGTTCCGGCGTGGGCGGCCGCAGCCAAGTCGAGCGCCAAGGCGCCGCAGACCCCGCCGGCTCCGCAAACTGACGAGGAGCCTGGACACCCGGCGATCCCCGAGCCCCCCGAGCCCCCGATGCCTCCCGATCTCCCCCACCCCCCCGACGGCGCCCATCTCGACGTCGGCGGATACACCCTGCGTGCCGGTCAGACCCACGTCGGTGACCTGCTCAAGGCCGGCCCGTCCGTGAGCATCGAGGGAATGCAGAAAGGGGACGTCTACGCCGGCGGGCCGCTCATCCAGATCACGGGCGTGGTCGACGGGGACGCGTTCCTCGGCGGCACCGAGGTCTCGATCACCGGCGAGGTCAAGAAGTCGGTTCGCGTCGGAGCCACGAACACGCGGGTCGACGGGACGGTCGGCGGCAATCTCCAGTGCGCCGGCGCGCAGGTGACGATCGGGCGCAACGCCAGGATCCGCGGCAACCTCACGGTCTACAGCTCCCAGCTCCTGTTCGAGGGAAAGGTCGACGGCGCGTTCAAGTTCAAGGGCGGCACCGCCACCGTCGCCGGAAAGGTCGGAAGCAACGCGGAGATAACGGCGGACTCCATCGAGATCGACCCCGGGGCGCACATCGACGGCAACCTCGACTACCAGACGCGCGAGCGCCTGGGGGACGACGTGAAGAAGGTCGTCGCCGGGAAGGTCTCCTACAACGAGAGGCGCGCCGACGACGAGGACGAGTCCGACGAGAAGCCGTCCAGGCTCCGCAAGTCGTTCGGCGTGACCTCCTGGGTCGCGTTCCTGACCGCGTCGTTCCTGTTCGGCTGCGCGATGATCGCGATCTTCCGGCGCCACGAGGAGGAGGTCGTCGGGACGATCCGGCGTGACCCGCTCCGGTGCTTCGGGATCGGCTTCGTCTCGGTGCTCGTGACGATCGCGGTCTGCCTCTCCGGAATCCTGCTGATCACGATCCCCTTCATCGCGATGTACGGGATCGCCTACCTGATCCTCTGGTATCTGGCGCGCGTTCCGGTGGCGCTCTGGCTCGGCCGGACGATGCTCCGTCCGTTGAACCTGTCCGTGGGGCCGTACCTGGCCCTCCTCGCCGGGCTGATCCCGCTCCACCTGCTGTTCGCCATCCCGTACTTCGGCTTCCTGGTCCACTGGATCCTGGTGCCGCTCCTCGGCATCGGCGCGATGCTCACGATGTACCTCGGTTACCGGCAGACCCAGCGCGCGGCCACCGTGGCGGCCGTTCCGGCCCCCGACCTCCCCCCCGCCGCTCCCCTGGCGTCGTAACCGACTCCGTCGGGGCGTCGGGAGTCTGGCCTTCGCCGTGAGGCTCTGCGATCATGGCCGCCGATGGAGAAGGCGTACAAGAACTCCGACTTCCTCATGTCGCGCGACGCGCGAGCCCTGAGGATCCTCAGCGAGTACCTCGAGCCGCAATCGCGCTTCGCCCGCTACAAGATCGCCGACACGGTCGTCTTCTTCGGCTCGGCGCGCGCGCTGCCGATGGAACAGGCGGAGGAGGCGCTCGCCAACGCGAGGGCGTCCGGGAACCCCGGGGCGGTCGCGAGCGCCGAGCAGGGCTTGCGCCTCGCGCGTCACTACGAGGACGCGCGCACGCTGGCGCGCCTGATGACCGAGTGGTCGAAGTCGCTCTCGCGGACCTCGCGACGGTACATCGTCTGCTCCGGCGGGGGCCCCGGGATCATGGAGGCCGCGAACCGGGGCGCCTCGGAAGGCGCGGGGATCTCGATCGGCCTCGGGATCTCGCTCCCGTTCGAGGCGGCCTCGAACCCCTACATCACCCGCGAGCTCGGATTCGAGTTCCACTACTTCTTCATGCGCAAGTTCTGGTTCGTCTATCTCGCGAAGGCCCTCGTCGTCTTTCCCGGCGGCTTCGGCACGATGGACGAGTTCTTCGAGCTCCTCACCCTTGTCCAGACCCACAAGAGCAGCAAGAAGATGCCGATCGTGCTGTACGGCAAGGATTTCTGGGGAGAGGTGTTCAACTTCGACGCGCTGCTGCGCTGGGGCACGATCTCCCCGGGCGACCTGTCCCTGTTCCACGTCGCCGATTCGCCGGAGGAGGCGTTCGCCTATCTCCGCGGCGAGTTGAACGCGCTGTACGGCGACAAGGATGCCGAGGGAGGGTCGATCTGACGACCGGAGCCTTCCCGTGCCGTCGCTGCGGCTGAGCGCGTTCCGCGCCCTCGCCACGGCGCGCCTCGCCGTGCGCCGGCGGTTCCGTCAGGACGAGGGCGCCTACGCCGTCGGGTTGACGATCGCCGTCGGCTGCCTCGGGGCCTTGGCCGCCGTCGCCGTGCGCTACGTCGTGGTCGCCGTTCAGTGGCTCGCCCTGCACAACGCCGACGAGCCGCTCCGGGCGGCCCGCGCGCTGGGCTTCCCGATGATCGTGGTCGTCCCCGCGGCGGGAGGCGTCCTGTACGGCCTCATCCTCCGCATGCTCCGCCCTGGACGCGGCGGCGAGGGAACCTCCGAGATCATGGAAGCGGTCTCGCTCCGGGGAGCCGCGCGTATCGACCTGGACCACACCTGGCGGAAGTCCCTCGCCTCGGCCTGCCTCAACGCGCTGGGGGGGTCGATCGGCCGCGAGGGGCCAATCGTGCAGCTCGGCGCCGCCTCGGCCTCGCGCCTGGCGGGGGCGTTCCGCGTTCCGGTGGAGCGGCGGCGCGTGCTGATCGGTTGCGGCGCCGCGGCGGGCATGGCGGCGGCGTACAACGCGCCGATCGGCGCCGCGATGTTCGTCATGGAAGTCGTCCACGGGAACTTCGCGCTCGAGATCTTCGGACCCGTCGCGCTCGCGTCGGTGACGGCGACCATGGTCTCCTGGGGCGCGTTCGGCTCGGCGCCGCTGTACCCGGTGCCGCTCGAGTCGCCGCCGTCGCTGCTGGCGCTCCCGCTGTTCGCGGTCCTCGGCGCGCTGCTCGCCTGGACGGGGCTCGTATTCCGCAGCGCCATCGAGGCGGCGGAGGCGGTCTTCCGCCGCATCCGTATCCCGATCGAGGCGAAGGCGGGCCTGGGCGGCGTGCTCGTGGGCCTGATCGCGTGGGGAATCCCGGAGGTCTGGGGGAACGGGTACGACGGGGTGCGCGAGGTGCTCGCCGGATCGATGCTCCCGCGCATCCTCCTCCCGCTCCTGCTCGCGAAGATCGTCGCCACCTCGACGACGCTCGGCTCGGGCGGGTCGGGAGGGGTCTTCACCCCCGCCCTGCTGATCGGCGCGGCCGGCGGCGGCCTGTTCGGCATCGGCGCCGACACACTCTTCCCCGCCCTCCACGTCGCCCCGGTCTTCTTCGTGCTCGGCGGAATGACCGCCGCGATCGCCTCGACGACCTTCGCGCCGATCACCGCGCTGATCATCGTCTTCGAGATGTGCCAGAGCTACGGGGCCGTGATGCCGCTGGCGATCGTCACGGTCAGCGCGACGTGGGTGGCGCGGAGCCTCCGACGGGACTCGATCTACACCGAGTCGCTGCGGCGCCGCGGCATCGACTTCGACGTCGCTTTCGAGCAGATGGCGCTGGCGTCGCTTCGGGCCGAAGACCTGATCCGCAAGGACCCGCTGACGGTCCCCTCGACGGCGCCGCTCGGGCAGGTCCTCGACCTGTTCGCGGGAAGCCGGACGAGCGCGATCTACGTGCTCCGCCCGGACGGACGCCTGCTGGGGGCGATCGACCTGCGCGACGCGTTCCAGGTCGCCGGAGAGGCGCGCCTGCGCGACAGCCTGCTCGCCGTGGATCTGGTGCGCGACGTCCCGCGCGTGACCCCGCGCGCGCCCCTCGACGAGGTCATGCGGAAATTCTCTCAGCTCGAGCTCGCGCAGCTTCCCGTGGTGGGCGTGCACGACCCCGACGTTCTCGTCGGCACGGTCTTGCGCCGCGACGTCGTGCAGGCGCTCGACCGCGAGGTCCTGCGGCGGCGGATGGTGCTCGCGCAGTACCTCGGCGCGCGCGTGCCCGCCGAGGAAGCCGGCGCGCACCGGGAGGGCGACCTCGCCATCCGCGAGGCCCCGGTGCCCGAGCGCTGGATCGGCCGGTCGTTCCGCGACGCCGACACCTTCCGCGCCGACGGGGTCTTCGTCCTGGCGATCCGCCGCGACGACGGCGATGCCGTCCGCGAGATCACGCCCGTGCCGGTCGAGCGGCTCTTCGAGGCCGGCGACCGCGTCGTCCTCCTGGGCACCAAGTCCGCGCTCGATCTCGCGGCGGGCGTCCCGGCCGGATCGGTCTGATATCCTCGCGCCCCTCATGCTCGCCGCCGTGGAACCGGTGTTGGTACCGCTCGGCCTGCGCCTGTCTCCGTGGAGCGTCGCCCCGTTCGTCGCGACCCTCGTTTCGCTGGCGGTCTTCCCCGTGGCGGCGCCGCGGCTCTGGCACGCGCATTTCCCCAAGATCGTTCTCGCGATCGCCCTGACGTTCGTCCTCCCCTTCCTCGCGCTGTTCGGCGGGGAGGCGGCGCACGAGCTGGGGCACATCCTGCTCGCGGACTACGTCTCGTTCCTCGTCATCATCATCGGCCTGTACGCGATCTCGGGGGGAATGCTCGTCCGCGGCGAGATCCGGGGCGGCCCGCGCACGAACACCGCGCTGCTCGCGCTCGGGACGCTGATGGCGTCGGTTGCGGGCACGACCGGCGCGTCGATGATCCTCATCCGTCCGATCCTGAACGCGAACGCCCATCGGACGCGCCGCGCGCACATCGTCGTCTTCTTCATCTTCCTCGTGGCGAACATCGGAGGCTGCCTGACCCCGCTGGGGGACCCGCCGCTGTTCCTCGGCTTCCTCGCGGGCGTCCCGTTCTTCTGGACCCTGCACCTGGCTCCCCAGCTCGCTGTGCTCGCGACGATCCTGCTGGCCGTCTTCTACGCGATCGACCGCTCGCTGTCGCGCCGCGAGGGGGCGGCGGCCGCCCCCGCCAGAGCACCGGGCGCGCGGCTCCGTCTCGACGGGAAGCGCAACCTGGCGCTGCTCGCGATCGTCGTCGGGGCGGTCGCCCTGTCGGGCTTCTGGCATCCCGGCAAGGCATCGGTCCTCGGCATCGGGCTGCCGGTCGAGGGCCTGGTCCGCGACGCGATCATCCTGGGATGCGCGCTCGTCTCGCTCCTGTGGACCCCGCGGAGCCTCCGGGCCGACAACGCCTTCGGGTGGGAGCCGGTGCGCGAGGTGGCGATCGTCTTCGCCGGGGTCTTCGTCACGATCCTGCCCGTGCTCGCGATCCTGAAGACGGGACCGCAAGGGCCGTTTGCTCCGCTTTTCCGCGTGCTCGACGCCCCGTGGCAGTACTTCTGGGCCACGGGCGTGCTCTCGTCCTTCCTCGACAACGCGCCGAGCTACCTGGCGATGCTCGGAACGCAGATCGAGACCTTCCACGGCGACCTCGCGCCCCGGCTCGGCGCGGCGGCGCTCTCCGCCTCCCATCCGCGGTTCCTCTCGGCGGTCTCGGCCGCCGCGGTGTTCATGGGCGGCGTGACCTACATCGGGAACGCTCCGAATTTCATGGTCAAGACGATCGCGGAGCAAGCCGGCGTCGAGATGCCGACCTTCCTCGGCTACATCGTCCGCTGGTCGCTCCCGATCCTGGGACCCGTGTTCGTCCTCCTGACCATCCTCTTCTTCCGGTAGGCCGGCGATGGGAGCGACGGTGCGGAGCGTGGAGGCCGGAAGCGACGACGCGGGACGGACCGTCCAGCGCGTCCTCCACGACCGGCTCGGCGTCTCGAACGCCGAGGCCAAGGGGCTGATCGCCGCCGGGTGCGTGCGGCGCAACGGACGGAGAGTGGACAAGCCGGACACGAGGGTGGCCGCTTCGGACCGGATCGAGCTCGCGGCGGAAGCCGGGCGGCGGTATGCCGCGGTCGCTCCGGTCCGACGCGCGGGAGACGGGTACCGCGTCCTCCACGAGGACGACGATCTCGTCGTGGTCGACAAGGAGGCCGGGGTCCTGACCGTCCCCGCGGGAACGGCCGACGGGAGCTCGCTCGTCGAGCGGCTGCTCGCCGCCTACCGCAAGCGAGGGCACCGCGATCCGGTGCTTCGCGTCGTGCACCGCATCGACCGGTACACCTCCGGCCTCGTGGTCTTCGCCCGCTCGCACCCCGCCCTGCTCGAGCTCAAGCGCCAGTTCAAGGCGCGCAGCCCGGAGCGGATCTATCTCGCCGTCGCCGAGGGCGACGTGACGCCGGACCGCGGCCGCTACGAGCACGATCTCGAGGAGGACGCGAAGAGCCTCAAGGTGCGTGTCGTCCGCGGCGGAAGACGCACGGCCCAGCGCGCGACGCTCGGGTACCGCGTTCTCGAGCGCTTGCCGCGCGCGACCTTCGTGGAGGTCGCGCTCGAGACGGGGCGCCGGAACCAGATCCGCGTGCAGTTCGCCGAAGAGGGGCATCCGCTGATCGGCGATCGCGCCTACGGCCGGCCCTCCCCGCTGATCGCGCGCGTCGCCCTCCACGCGCACCGTCTCGCGTTCACCTCACCCCGCGGCTGCAGGCCGCTCCGCTTCGAGTCTCCGCTCCCCGGCGACATCCGGCGGCTCCTTCGGGAGCTTCGGGGACATACTGCTTTTTGATGCCTGGGGACATTCCCTTCTTCTTGCGAGGCTCCCCGGATACCGCCTCGCTGCGAAGAATGGGAATGTCCTATGGATCAAGAAGCGGAGTGTGCCCGTTACTCCGCGAACAGGACCAGGACGCCGGTGTAGGTGAAGAGGTGGTTCGCGCCGCGAAGCGGAGCGATCTCGGCGTTGCAGAAGAACCCGAGGACCGGAACGTCGGGCAGGATGCGCGCGATCAGCGTCGCGTCGACGCTCTCGTTGCCGTAGAGCGTCCGTCCGCGCGCGACGCAATCGAAGTAGAAGCCGAACCGGTACCCTCCCGGCGGAGCGGCCTCCGCCGTGCGCCGGATCATGGACTCCGCGTCGTCCCGCGCCCCCTCCGGCTCGCGCAGCGCGAACAGGATCGACTGCCCATCCTCGAGCTCGGCCGCGACGGCGAGGACGCCCGTGTCGGGGTCGACGGCGACGATGTTGCGCACGAGGTACTCGCCGGGGCGCACGATCGTGTCCCCGGGCTCTGGCAGGAGCGCGATCGCGACCGATTCGAGCGCCTCCTCGGGCTTCTGCTCCCGCAGAGACTCGGGCAGCATGCGCCGGAGCGCATCGAGAGCGGGGACCCCCTCGACCTCGAGCAGGATGTTCTCGTGCGCGCTCGTCACCCGCTGCGGAGGACCGAGCGCCTTGCACCCCTGGGTGACCGCCACGAGATGGCGGAACGATCCGCCGAGGCGGAGCCCAGAGACCGAGCCGAACGCCGCCTCCTGGCCGCTGAACTGAAAAGTGGCAGCGGTCGGGCTCGTCGTCGACGAGGCGCCCCCGGCGACCGGAATCGCGCCGAGGGTCGCGTCGAGGCCCTGGAGCAGCCGGTCGGGGCGGACCACGAACGGGTCCGGCCAGACGAGCACGATGTCCTGGCTCTCGCGCGAGCCGGCCAGCCGCTGCCCGATCTGCAGCGCGACCGTGAGACCCTGGTCCCCCGCGTCGCGGAACAGGAACGGGGTCGCGCGAAGCTGGTCGGAGCGCACGGCGAGCACACCGAGCGACGGGCCGTCCTCCGACTCCCGTCCGCTGACGATGACCCCGGCCGCCGAGCAACCGGTCACGTACGGCGTTCCGGTCGTCCTCTCGACCGCCGCGAGCATCTCCGGGATCGCATCGCCGTGCTCCGCGGTGGCGAAGACCACGGCGAAGTCGGCCGGGGCCCCGTCGAGAGGACCCATGGCCCTCCCTGCGGCCTCCGCGGCCGCAAGCGCGGTGCTGGTTCCCGTCGAAAGACCCGCCCCTGCCTTGATCATGCGTCTCGTCTTCGCCTTCGGGGGTGCGCGATGCGCACGCACTGTAGCAAACCGCGAGTGCTGAGGTTTGATACGAGCCTCTCCTGCTCGTATATTCGACCTGTTCCGTCCGAGCATCCCCTCCGGAGAGCGTCGTGAAGAGCCGCCTTGCCGCCCTCGGCCTCGCCTTGTTGCTCGCGCCGCCGTTTGCGCGGGCGGCGCGCGCCGACGAGAGCACGCCCCCGCCGGACGACCCGTTCCCCTGCCCCGCCTCTTTCCGCGAAGGCGTCGATTTCTGGAAGAAGGTCTGGGGAACGTGGAGCCTCTCCCAGGTCGTGCTCCACGACACCGAGCACCCCTCGATCGTCTACGAGGTCTTCGAGCTCCCCCCGCCCGCCGGCGACGTCTACACGGACGCGCAGCGCGCATTCGTCAAGCAACATCGCGAGGCGTTCGCGGAGAAGCTCCGCGGGATCGCCTCCCGGGCCGCGGCCGGCGAGGCTCTGACCGACGACGAGAAGGCGATCGTGCTGACGATCACCCAGACCGCCGGGTCCGGCGGCCTCACCGGGGCGGCCGACCGCCTTCGCTCGCAGCGCGGGCTCCGCGAGAGGTTCCGGCGCGGGCTCGAGATCAGCGGCCGTTACCGCGAGGCCTTCGCCGCGATCTTCCGCGAAGCCGGCTTGCCGGAGGGGCTCGCCGATCTCCCGCACGTCGAATCGTCGTTCCAGACAGCCGCGCGCTCGTCCGCGGGCGCGGTCGGCGTGTGGCAGTTCACGCGCCCGGCGGCGCGGAAGTTCATGGTGGTCGCGCCCGGGATCGACGAGAGGCTCGATCCGGTCGCCGCGGCCCGCGGCGCCGCGCGTTACCTGGCCAGCGCCTACGCCGACCTCGGCTCGTGGCCGCTCGCGATCACCGCGTACAACCACGGCGTCGAGGGGATGCGCGCCGCGAAGGACCGGTTCGGAACCGATTTCGAGAAGATCCTCGCCGAGTACGACGGCCGGACGTTCGGCTTCGCGTCGAAGAACTTCTACAAGGAATTCCTCGCCGCGCGCGAGATCGTCGCGAGCCCGGCGACGTACTTCCCCGAAGGGGTCCAGCCCGAGGTCCCGCTCGCGCAGGACCGGCTCACGCTCGACCGCCCGAGCGCGCCGGGCACGCTGTCGGCCCGATACGAGGTCCCGCTCGACACGCTCGCCGCAATGAACCCGGGCTGGACCAAGCGGGCGCTCGCGGGCCGCGCGGAGCTTCCCGCGGGGACGACCGTGTGGCTTCCGGAGGGAACGCTGATCGCCGCGGCGGAAGCCCCGAAGCCGAAGCACCGCCCGGCGCCGGCGGCCGCCGCGAGCACCGAGGTCGCCGCCGAGCCGGCCACGACCGCCGCAGCGTCAACGGCCGCCGTGGCGTCCACGACCGCCGGGCACGACGGCCTCGTCGTCCACGTGGTGAAGAAGGGCGAGACCCTGTTCCGCATCGCCTCGCATTACGGCGTCTCGATGGTCAACCTCCTCTCCGAGAACGGGCTCCATTCCGACGCCGTGATACGCCCCGGGCAGCACATTCGGATCCCGCCCGTCCACTGAGCTTGCAGGGGGCTCGCTGCGGCCCGTACACTGCCCGCCGGATGAGCGAGCCTCGCTACACGAACCGCGGCTTCGGGCTCAAGCAGGTCATCGGCGGCCACGTCGAGCGCGACTACGCGAGCCCCCTCGTCGACCGGATGCGCGCCGAAGGGTTCGCTCTGCGCGCGGGAGAGCTCACGTTCCGCCTCGCGCAGGAATTCGGGTTCTGCTACGGGGTCGACCGGGCGATCGAGTACGCGTACGAAACGCGGGAGAAGTTTCCCGGCCGCCGCCTGTTCATCACCGGGGAAATCATCCACAACCCGCGCGTCAACGGACGACTGACCGAGATGGGAATTCGCTTTCTCGAGGGACCCGAGGGATGCGGGTACTCGGATCTCGCGGCGGACGACGTGGTGCTGCTCCCCGCGTTCGGCGTTCCGGTCGAGACGATGGGGCGCTTGAGGACCCTCGGCTGCCTCGTCGTCGACACCACCTGCGGCTCCGTGCTCAACGTCTGGAAGAACGTCGAGCGGTACGCGAAGGAAGGGTTCACGTCCCTCATCCACGGAAAGTGGGACCACGAGGAGACGAAGGCGACGGCCTCGCGGGCGCTGCTCCACCCGGGCGGGGCGTACATCGTCGTGCGCGACCTGGACGAGGCGAAGGCGGTCGCCGCGCACATCGAGCACGGCGGGGACGGCGCAGCGCTCGCGGCCCGCTTCGCGAAGGCCGCGT
>DATKHQ010000204.1:0-4110 GCA_035510175.1 Candidatus Sulfotelmatobacter sp.
CGCGGGCCGACGCGATGACGCCGCGCGCCTCCTCGAGCAGCGCGGCCTCGTCCGCGTCGGCGACGAAGCCGCGGCTGGCGATCTCGGGCGGCGCGTCGAGGTGCCTCGAGTCGCCGTGCACGGCGACCACCGCGACCACGATCCCGTCCCCCGCGATCTGGCGCCGGTCCCGGAGCATCGCGACGTCGACGCGGTCCAGGGCGGCGTCGATGAAGACGTGGCCGACCGGAACGCGCCCGTCGACCCGGATCTCGTCGCCGGTGACGACGATCCGGTCGCCGGATTCGGCCAGCAGGACGCGCTCTGCGGGCAGGCCGCACTCGCGCCCGATCGCGGCGTGCGCCCGGAGCTGCCGGTACTCGCCGTGGATCGGGACCAGGAATCTCGGCCGCAGGAGGTGGATGAGGAGACGCAGCTCGTCGCGCGCCGGGTGCCCGGAGACGTGCACCGGGGCGTCCGCCTCCGTGATCACGGTCGTGCCGCGGCGGAGCAGGTGGTCGATCATGCGTCCGATCGGCTTCTCGTTGCCCGGGATCGACCGGGCGGAGTGGATGACGAGGTCGCCTTCCGAGACGAACACGTCCCGGTGCTTGTCGACCGCGATCCGCGCGAGCGCCGAGGTCGGCTCGCCCTGCGAGCCCGTCACGACGAACAGGGCGCGCTCCGCGGGGAGGCCCATCGCGGTCTCCGCCGGGACGCGCGCCCCCGCCGGGATGCGCAGGAGCCCGAGGTGCGCGGCGACGTCGGTGTGGAACTCGACCGACGCGCCGACGAGGGCGACCTGCCGGCCGCGTGCCACGGCGACGTCGACCGATTGCTGGATCCGGTGGATGTTGCTCGAGAACGTGGTGACGAGCACCCGGCCGCGGCAGCCCGCAATGCACCGGTCGAGCGCGGGCCCGACCGAGCGCTCTCCGGGGGTGAATCCCGGACGCTCGGCGTTCGTGCTGTCGGACAGGAGGGCGAGCACGCCCTCGTCGCCGAGGCGCGCGAGCGTCGCGAGATCGGTTCCCTCGCCGTCGATGGGAAACGGGTCGAGCTTGAAATCGCCGGTGTGCACGATCGTGCCGAGGCTCGTCCGCACCACGAGCATCGCCGCGTGGGGGATCGAGTGAGAGACCGGAACCGGCTCGACCGTGAACGGCCCCAGCGTCAAAGGCGTCCCGGGGCGGGGGAGCGGGAGCAGCCGCGGAGCGGCCGGGAGATCGTGCTCCGCGAGACGGCCGCGCACGAGTCCCAGGGTGAACGGGGCGCCGTACACCGGCACGTCCCGCCGCGCGAGCAGGAACGGGATCGCGCCGATGTGGTCCTCGTGCCCGTGGGTGAGCAGGAGCGCGTGGATCGTGCCGCAGTCGTCGAGGAACTCCATCGCCGGGACGACCACGTCGACGCCCAGATGCTCCGCCCCGGGAAACATCATCCCGGCGTCCACGAGGACGACCTCGCCGCCGAGCCGGTAGACCATCAGGTTCATGCCGAACTCGCCGAGTCCGCCCAGCGGAATGATCTCGAGTGGGGGCGACGGCGACACGCGTCCTCCGGCATGCCTCGGCAACGCGGGCGTTCGCGGCCCGAATTATACGGGGGGCGGGCTGTCCTGACGAGCGCGCCCCGGCCAGACCCGCGCGAGCGCCACGAACGCCTCCGGCCCGACCGCCTCCGCACGGAGGCGTCCGTCGATGCCGGCGGCATGAAGGAGGGCGCCGGCCTGCTCGTCCCCGCCGGGCAGGGCATCGCGCAGGTTCCGGAGAATCGTCTGCCGTCGCCGCCCGAACGCGGCGTGCAGGACCTCCCGGAGCGGCGCTTCGATCTCGTCGGGCAGGTCCTCGGGAGGGCGCCGGCGCCAGCAGGTCACGGTCGAGGTGACCTCGGGCGGCGGCCGGAACGCCCCGGGCGGCAGGTCGAACAGGCGCGTGATCGCGTATGCGCGGCCGGCGAGGACGGTCAGCGGGCCGTACGCGGAGGTCGCGGGCCGGGCCGTCAGGCGCGAGGCGACCTCGCGCTGGAACATCAGCACCGCGCGCGCGACCCTCGCGCGCTCGGTCACGAGCTTCATCGCGAAGGGTTTCGAGATGTTGTAGGGAAGGTTCCCCACGACGACCAGCGGCCCCGGGCCGATCGAGCCGAGCGGCACCTCGAGCACGTCGCCCTCGATCACGCGCAGGCGCGATTCCGGATGGCGCTGCCGGAGGAACGCCGCGAGGTCGCGGTCGAGCTCGATGGCATCGAGATGCGGAACCCGGGCGAGCAGGGCGTCGGTCAACGCGCCGCGCCCCGGTCCGATCTCGACGACCCGCTCGCTCTCCGCCGGATCGAGCGCTTCCACGATGCGCGCGATCGCCCCCGGCGAGGTCAGGAAGTTCTGGCCGAAGCGCCGGCGCGCGGGCGGGAGAGAGGTCCCGCGCGCGCCGGACGCCTCCCGGGAGCGCGTGCTAGATTGTCGTTTCCGCACGAACGACGAGCCGCTCCGGACGTTTCGCCCCGTTAGGAGGAGTCATGGCCAGCCCCCAGATCGTGAATCTTACCGACGACACGTTCGACGAAGCCATCAAGAACGCGAAGGGGCCGGTCCTCGTCGATTTCTGGGCCGCGTGGTGCGGGCCCTGCCGGATGATCGCGCCCTACCTCGATCAGATCGCGGACGAGATGGCCGGCGTCGCCACGGTCGCGAAGCTCAACGTCGACGAGAACGGCGACATCTCCGCGCGCTTCGGGATCCAGAACATCCCGACCATGATCATCTTCAAGGGGGGGCGGATCGTCGACCAGCAGATCGGAGCGATCGCCAAGGACGACATCAAGAAGTTGCTGACCCGTCACGTCTGACGGGGACATCGTCCCCGGACGGGTCGATGACGAGGGCGATGCTGCCGTCATCGAGCACGGCGCACCCCGAGTACCCGAGGAGCGAGGACAGCGGTCCCGGCAGCGGCCGGACGACGAGCTCCCGGCGACCCTCGATCGAATCCACCGCCATGCCCCACCGTCCGCCGTCCGGGGGCGCGAAGACGAGGACGCTGCCGCGCGTCGGGCCGGGATCCGGTGCCAGGCGGCAGAGCGCCTCCTGCAGCGAGACGAGCGGGATGTCGTCCCCTCCCGAGGTCCAGTGGATCCGGCCGTCCTCCCGCGTCGCGGTCGCCTCGTCGAGAACGACCACGCGGGCGATCCCCGCGGACGGCACGGCGTACAGGTCGCCGTCCGAGCGGACGAGGAATGTCTGGACGAGCGAGACCCCGCCGCCGAACAGGATCTCGAACCGCGTGCCCCTCCCCGGGACGGCGTGGATGACGAGGTGCCCCGCGATCGCGTCCACCGCGGCCTTCACGACGTCCATGCCGACCCCGCGCCCCGACATCGGGCTCGGTGCCTTCGCCGTCGAGAATCCGGGCCGCGTGACGAGCTGGAACGCGTCGGCGTCCGAAAGTCCGTCCGCCTCGCCGGCGGAGAGAAGCCCCTGGGCGACGGCCGCCTGCCGGAGCCGCGCCGGGTCGAGACCGGCGCCGTCATCCTCGACGGTGAGGCGGCAGCGCACCCCGTGCCGCTGGAGGGACACCACCACGCGACCCTCGGCCGGCTTCCCGGCCGCCTCGCGCGCCGAAGGCGTCTCGATGCCGTGGTCGACCGCATTGCGGACCATGTGCAGGAGCGGATCCACGACCCCGTCGAGGGCCCCGCGATCGATGCGCAGCGACCGGCCGCGGACGGAGAAGGCGATGCGCTTGCCGAGCGCGCGCGCGGCCTCGGCGCTGGCGCGCTCGAGACGCTGCGCCGCGGTCTCGAACGACACGAGCCGCACGTCGACCAGCCCGTCGTAGAGGCGGCGCGAGAGGACGCGGGCCGAGCTCGCGTCGCGCCGCTCGGGCGACAGCCCCGGTGCGCCCTCGAGCCGGGCTTCGAGCCGCCTGAGCGTCGTCATCACGTCGAGCGCGTCCTCGAACAGCGCTTCGACCCGGTCGGTCCGGATCCGCAGCGACGCGGCCGGGCCCTTCGGCACCGCGCGAGCGGGGGAGTACGCCGCCGGGACCAGGGTGAACGATTCGATCTCGTCGATTCTCGTGATCGCCTCCGCGACCTCGGCCATCGGCCGCGCCGAGACGAGGCGCGCGACGA
>DATKHQ010000205.1:0-2807 GCA_035510175.1 Candidatus Sulfotelmatobacter sp.
GGCGGAGCGAGCAAGTCGGCCCGCCGGGATGCCGTCATCCAAGCGCTCGAGCAGGTCGCCTTGCGCCAGCAGTCTCGCCTGACGATACGGATCGAGGGCCTGCAGGCGACGGGCGATGTCGGGTACGTCCGTCCGGTCGCGATCGTGAACCGGCTGATCGTCGAGGGGACCGCGAAGGGCCTGGTCGCGCTCGCCGGGAGTCCGGAGGTCGCGGTGATCCGACCCGACTGGACCTCCCAGAAGCCAAGGGGCCGGATCCACAACGAGCCGGCCACGATCCCGATTCCGCTCGGAGAGTCGTTCCGTTCCTGGGCGATCGACGCGATAGGGGCGGGCACGCTCTGGGCGTCGGGGATCGACGGCACCGGCGTCGTCGTCGGGTCGATCGATACGGGAGTGTTCGAGGGCCACGAGCAGCTTTCGGGTCGGTCGGTTCCCGGCGAGCGCGGCTGGTTCGACCCGGTCGAGGGCTCGAGCGTACCGTCCGACAGTCACGGGCACGGGACGTCGGTCCTGTCCGTCGCCGTGGGCGCGAACCCCTCCGGCCGGATCGTCGGCGTGGCACCGGGTGCGCGGTGGTGCGCCGCCCTCGGGAACTGGCGGAATTTCTACAGCCGCTCCCGGATGACGCTCGCCGCCGACTGGATGCTGCGGGTCGGCCGCCCCGACGTGCTCGTCAACGCGTGGTCTCACGACGAGGGACCGTGCGTCGATTTCGACCGGCCGTTCATCGACGCCTGGAAGGCCTCCGGGATCTTCGTCGTGTTCCCCGCCGGAAACTCGGGACCAGAGCCCTCGTCCGGCGAGGCGCCCGCGCAACTGTCCGGGATTTTTCCGGATGGCGGGGCGGTGTTCTCGGTGGCCGCGCTGTCGGAGTCGGGACGGCCGCTGCCGCTGTCGAGCCGGGGGCCGAGCCGCTGCGGGAGCGCCGGGTTTCCCACACTCGCGGCGCCCGGAGGCGACCTGCCGATCGCGGCCCCGGGGAATCCCCACGGTTACGTGCGCGGCGACGGAACCTCGTTGACCGCCGGGGTCGTCGCCGGCGCCGCCGCGCTCCTGCTCCAGGCGGTCCCGGAGGCCGACCCGCAAGAGCTGGAGCGCGCCCTCGTGGCGAGCGCTCGCGACGTCGATCCGCCGGGGCGCGACGACGCCTCGGGGGCGGGGGCGATCGACCTGCCGCGTGCCCTCGCGTTTCTGCGCTCGGAGGTCAAGCGGTGAGGGGCCGCGGGGGCTTCCTCGTCGTCGCTCTCGCCGTCTTGGCCGCCTCGTGCCGCAACACGCGCTCGCGCGACGTCGTGGTCGTGACGCTCGACACCGTGCGCGCCGACCGCCTCGGCTGCTACGGAAGCCGCGCGGGCGCGACCCCGGCGCTCGATCGGTTCGCCGCCTCCGGAGTGATCTTCACCGACGCCTCGGCGGCGGTGCCGCTCACGCTTCCCTCGCACGCCACCCTCTTCACGGGCCGCTATCCGTCATCGACGGGCGTCCGCAACAACGGGTCGTTCTTCCTGCCGGAATCGGAGACCACGCTGGCCGAGGTGCTTCGGCGCTCGGGGTGGACGACCGCGGCGGTGATCGCCGCCTACCCGCTCCAGAGCCGCTACGGTCTCGCGCAGGGATTCGACGTCTACGACGAGGAGCTCCCGAAGCCCGCCGTCGCCGCCGGGCAGGCGTTCTCCGTCCACTTCAGCGAGCGCGACGCGAAGGCGGTGACCGACCGGGCGCTGTCGATCTGGGGGCGGATGGAAGGACGCCCGCGATTCCTGTGGGTGCACTATTTCGATGCGCACGCGCCGTACGATCCCCCGGAGCCGTACCGGTCGGCACATGCGGCCGCCCCGTACGAGGGGGAGATCGCCTACGTCGACGCCGAGCTGTCGCGCCTGCTCGACCGCATCGGGGCGGACGCGCCCGCGGCCGCGGTGGTGATCGCGGGAGACCACGGCGAGGGACTTGGCGAGCACGGCGAGAAGACGCACGGCGTGTTCCTCTACCAGTCGACGCTTCACGTCCCGCTGCTCATCCGCGTCCCCGGCTCGTGGCCGGCGGGCCGGAAGGTCGATGCCCCGGTGAGCCTCGCCGACGTGATGCCCACGCTGCTCGCCGCCCTGGGCCTCCCGCCGCAGCCCAAGCTCGACGGCGCCGACCTCGCGCCGCTCGTGCGCGGGACGGGCGCTCCGCCCTCGCGCGAGGTCTACGCCGAGTCGTACCTACCCCGCCTGCAGTTCCGGTTCAGCCCGCTCACGATGCTGCGCGCGGGACACCTGAAGTACGTCGACGCCCCGCTGCCGGAGATGTACGACCTCGCCGCGGATCCCGGCGAATCCGAGAACCTCTCCGCGATCGCCGGCAGGCGATCCGAAGCGGACGACCTCGCGCGGCGCCTCGCCGCCTTCGTCTCCCGCGCGGATTCCGGGGCGAGCGCCCGTGCGTCGGGGGCGCTCGACGCCGAATCGGAGGCTCGCCTCCGAAGCCTCGGGTACGCATCGGCGGGAACGCTCGCCGCCGGGAGCGGCGGCCGCGGGCGGGACCCGAAGACGATGACCGACTACCTCGCGCGCTACGACCGCGCCGTGGGCCTCGTGGCGTCCGGGAAGATCGACGAGGGGCTCGGCGAGCTCCGCGCGCTCGTTCCGGAGGCACCGGAGAATTACATGGCCCGCTACCAGCTCGCCGCTGGGCTCATCGCGGCGGGGCGAACGGCCGAGGCCAGACGCGAGCTCGACCGCGTAGTCGCCGAGGCGCCCGAGTTCGGCAACGGCCATCTGATGCTCGCCGGCTGCCTCGGCGACCTCGGCGAGCTCGAC
>DATKHQ010000206.1:0-5167 GCA_035510175.1 Candidatus Sulfotelmatobacter sp.
GACGAGGAAGACCCCGCGGCGTCCCTCCTCCACCCGGCGGACGTTCGCGACGAGGTCCGCGGGAAGAGCGGCCTCGATGTCCGCGCGCTCCGCGGAGGCCTGCGTCATGCGGGCCTGCGCGTCGGTGACGGCGGCTTCCACCTCCGCCCGCTCCTTCTCGACGATGGCGCGCTCGGACTCGATGTGGGCCGCGCGGCCGTCGAGGTCCCCCTTGAGGGTCTCGACCTCGTCCATGCTCTTGAGAATCGTGCTCTCGTGATCGTCGATCTGCGCCTTGACCGCGTCGATCTCCTTCAGGACGGCGGCGTACTCGCGCTGGTTCTTGACCTGCATCAGGCTGTCCTGGTACTTGCGACGCGCCTCTTCGAGCGATCCGAGCTCGAGGGTGCGCGCGCGCCGGTCGGCCTCGATCGCGTCGAACCGGTCCTTGACGGCGACGTACTCGGCATTGCGCTCGCGGAAGCGGTTCTCGGCGTCCTCGATCCGGGCGGGCGCACCCTCGACCACGGCCCGCGCGGCCTGGATGTCGAGCGCGAGCTCCTGGATTCTCAGCAGGCTCGCCAGCTGGCGTTTGACGTCGGTCATGCACCCCTCCGTCGATGCGATAGCGCCCTGAAAACACGAAGGGCGCTCGAGAACCGAGCGCCCTTGGTCGAGGCCGTGGTCCTTGGACCCGCCGCGAGCCCTCGGCGGCGGATCCGCGGGCGGTCGTCGTGATCGATCGAATCCTTGAATCTCATCACGGTAACGGTCCATTTTATCCGCTCCGGGCACCCGCGTCAACGGGCCGTGTTCAGGCTTGGCGGAGCGCGCGGCGCACCAGCGCGTCTTCCTCGCGCTCGTGCTCGCGGATCACGATCAGGATCCGCTCGAGCTCGGACTTGAGCGCGCCGGCGTCGGCGCGCTCCGCGGAGCGGGCGGTCCTGCGGACCTCGTCGAGCGCCGCGCCCATGCGCGCGTGCTCGGCACGGATCCGGCGGATGTCGCTCTCAGCCTGCGGAAGCGCGTCGGCGACGGCCTGGAGGAGACCCCCGTCCTCCTCGAGCCGGAAATGCTCCTCGAGTCGGTCCTTGAAGCTGTCGATGCGCACGGCGAGGCCGCGCATCGTCTCGCCGGTCGCGGCGGCGGGATCGAACTCCCGGACGCCCCGCTCGAGCTGATCGAGGTGGAACTGAATGACCTCGTGCTCCTCGAGCGACTGCTCGGTCAGCTTGGGGAAGGTCGGTGACCCGCTCATCGGAGTGCTCTCCTCGCCGGCCGAATCCGCCGCACGACTCAAGTTTGGCGCGTTCGCGGGTTTCGTCAAGTCGGCTCCGCGCCAAGAGCGGTCCATAGTGGTTCCGAGATTGTCACGGTTTGAGCGTCCGGCATGATGTCCACGCGTGGACAGTGCGGGTGGACAAGTGGACACAGAAACCGCAGAAGGGCGCGCTGCTCGATCTCGGAACCACTATGTCGGCGCTCCGGACTCCGCGCCCCGCAGGGCGATGCGCCGGCAGACCGCCTCGATCGACTCGACCGCCTCGTCGAGACGCGCGTCCTCGGGCTCGAGGCGGATCACGTCGACGCGCCGGCGGGCGAGGCCGGACGCGACGAGCCGGTAGGCGTCCTGCAAGGACGCGAGAAAGCGCTCGTTCTCGTACGGCTCGAGCGCGCGCCCCCCGGCGCGGACGTGCTCCATCGTGGCTTCGGGACGGCGCTGGGAGAGCACCAGCACGTCCGGCATCGGCGGATGCGCGAGGTCGAACGTGTTGAGCAGCCACACCTCCGGCGCCTTCTTCACGAACGACAGCCACTCCCGCTTCGGGATCTTCCTCTTGCCGGACAGGTAGAGCGTCAGCGGCTGCATGTCCCGCTCGTCGAACGCATTCCCGTGGAACTCGGCGACGGCCCAGGCGAGGAGATCGACGAGCGGAGATCCGTCGGAGACGACGAACCGGGCCGAGTGCCCGTGCTGCAGCGCCTCGTCGGCGCGGGCACTCGCGACCATCTGCGCGAACCGGTTGCCCCGGTACAGCCCTCCGGTGCGGAAAGCCCAGGCGAGCGCGCGCGGCCACGCGGTGCTCCGGACGACGGGAAACGCTGCCGCCTCCCGCACGCCCTCGCGGTCCGCTTCCAGGATCGGCGTGCCGATTCCGATCGTCGTGTCGATGCCGCCGAGACGTTCCGTCAGCGCGCGGAAGAGCGCCCGGTTCGTCTCGGCGTCGATCCCGCAGCAGGCCACGCGCACCGGCGGGGCGGGCCGTGGTCCTGGCACGGGGGGCGGAGGAGGTGCCAACGCCAGGACGTCGTCGCGGACGGCCTCCGCGATGTCCCGCGCGTCGAGCAGCGGCGAGTAGGTCCGCGGCTTGCCGATGATGACGTCGAGCCCGAGCGGAAGGGGGACGGCCTCGCCGCGCGGGAGGCTTCGCTCCGCGCCCGAGATGAACACGGGAAGGACCAGCACGCCCGGGACGCTCTTGACGAGCTTGCCGATCCCCGGCCGGAATGCCGCCACGATTCCGGGCTCGCCGCGGCTCCCCTCCGGGAAGAAGATGAGCGACTCTCCCTGCTGGAGCGCTTCGATGATCGGCGAAAGCACGTCGCGGCCGGCGGGAGCGGTTCGCTCGATGCCCATCGCGTTCATCCAGACCATCGACAGATTCCGCCGGAACCCGGTCTGGCCGAAGTAATCGGCCGCAGCCACCGGGTGCACGTGGGGTAGACGGCGAAGGGGAAAGATGCTCATCAGGAGCGCCGCGTCGAGGTGCGAGTTGTGATTCGCGACAACGATGCAGGGGCCCTCCGGAACGTAGTGCCTCCGGCGGAAGTGCGCCCCCCAGAACAGCTTGAGCGCCGGGCGGACGAACCCCGCCTGGAACGCGTACATCGCCGCGAGCCGGAGCCACCGGCGGATCACTCTCACGAGGCGACCGTCTGCAGGTAGTGATAGTAGACCGGAGCGGCGAACAGCGCGGGAATCGTCCGGTCGAGGAAGGCCGCACGTCCGAGCATCGCGTCGGAGGCCGTCCGGGACAGGTCCTGCGCCACCGCATCCGAGACGAGCGATCCGCCCGCCATCGCGAGCGCGACGAGCCCCCCGGCGACCCCGCCCTGGAGGGTCGTGGTTCCCGCCTTGGGACCGAAGATCGCGCCGAGGCCCACGGCGAGCGCGATCGACACCGCGAGACCGAGGACGGGCTGCGTGCGCTCCTCCCCCGGCTTGATCCGGCCCGTCAGCCGTTGCGGCAGATCGGCGAACAGCCCAGTGATTCCGAACAGCTCGAGGCGTCCGTCGGGCTGGTGGGTGAGCAGACCGATGTGCGCTGCGCAGAAGACGAAGACGATGACCCCGAGAAGGACTCGCCCGAGCGCATCGAGCAGGCCCGGCTGACGCGGCGTGACCGACAGCAGCACCGGGATCAGCAGGAACAGTCCGATGCCCGTGGCCGCCGAGAGCAGGTCGAACGATCCGACCCAGGCGGGCCACAGCGCGAGCGGCACCGCCACGTACGTCGCGAAGATGCCCCACCGGTCCTGGGGTCTGAGCGGCGTGAGGAAGAAGTACTGCTTCAAGGCGATGAACATGACGATACCGAGGACGGGAAACGAGTACATCCGGGGCAAGCGCGACAGGAGCACGAGCATCACCGCGAACTGCACCCAGGCGAACAGCCAGCCGGGAAGCGCCCGGTACCGCCCGCCGCGACGGCCCATCAGCAGCGCATAGGGCGCGACGATCGCCAGCGACGCCACGAGCGCCGTCACGATCGTGGGAATGCCGTCCATCCGTCCACCGCGCGCCCATTATGCGCGTGGTTCAGCTCCCGACTTCGACGGTCCTCAACGCGATTCGTGTCCAGATCACGAACGCCGCCGAGCACGCCGCGCCCGCGAGGCCGAGTCCGAAGACGATGCCGAGGACGCCGCTGACGCCGATGGCCGGCGCCACTCGGAGCCCGGCCCAAGCCAGCGGGGCCGCCAGCACCGCGTACCGGACGGTCGACATGACGAGGCCGGGACGCCCGCGCCCCATGCCCTCGAACACGGGACGGCACAGGAAGAAGGGGATCGAGAGGAGAGCGACCGCAGGGATCCAGCGCAGGGCCGGCACCAGGAGCGCCACCGTGACCGGCGATTCGGACATGTGGCGCGCGAGGGGTCCCGCCGCGAGATAGATCACCGGCGTCGCGGCCAGAAGGTAGACGAGGCCAGCTCCTTCGACCTCGCGCAGCCCGGTGCGCACGCCGGCGACGTCCTTCTGTCCGAACCTGCGGGCGGCAAACGGCAGCATCGCGATCGACGCGGCGATCGCCGGCATCACGACGAACTGGTACACCCGGTAGAAGATCGCGTAGGCCGCGAGCGCCTCCTTTCCGTGCTCGAGGCCCTTGAGCAGCCAGTTCACGACGCCGGTTTCGGACGCCATCAGCACGTACGAGAGGGCGGAGGGGACGGCGAGCGCGAACAGCGCGCGGTACGGTCGCGGGTCGCGTCCCGGAACCGCGGGCTCGTTCCGTGCCGCGCGCGCGCGCTCGTGCGCCGAGGCCTTGCGCAGCGCGTAGACGAGACCTCCGAATCGGCCCAGGACCGTGGAGAACGCGATCCCGAAGACGCCCCAGTGCAGCACGAACGTGAAGACCGTGTTTAGGGCGACGTTGATGACGTTCGACCAGATCCCCGCCCACATCGTCGCGCGCGTGTCGCCGTGCGCCTTGACGATCGAGTCCGGGAGCACCGACCAGAACAGGGTGAACGCCGATCCCGCGATCAGCGTCGAGCCGTAGATCGCGAACTGGTGCGCGACCTCGCGATCGGGAGAAAGGCGGCCGGCGAACACCCAACATCCGGCGCCCACCAGGCTGAACGCCGGCACGCACAGGAGAACCAGACGCCAGCTCGCCTCGAGGTACTGGCGCAGCTTGACCTCTTCCCGTGCCCCCATCGCGCGGGAGAAGTTCGACGTGAGGCCGGTCGACAGGCCGACCCAGACCGCGATCATCAGGAACTCGAACGGAAACGAGAGGCCGATCGCCGCGACCGCGGCGTCCGAGAGGAACGAGGCGTACCACGTGTCGACGAACGTGAACAGCGATCGCATCCAGAACGACACGACCAGCGGCGCAGTCATCGCGAGCAGGCGGGGGACGAGAACCGCGGGGGAGGCCGGCGCCGGCCGCCCCTCCGG
>DATKHQ010000207.1:0-6126 GCA_035510175.1 Candidatus Sulfotelmatobacter sp.
CCAGGATTCAACGACCCACGACTCGCGACACGCGCCAAGGAGCGTCTGGACACCGGCTGTGCGCCACCCGCGAACTAGGGCGAGTACCCTTTGGGCGTCGATAGCCTGGCGACATGGAGGAGCGATGCCGTTTTCCATTCACGTGGAAGCAGACACGGGCGTTGCGATCGGCACCTGCACCGGCGTCCTCGGCTTGGACGACGCGAAGGCGGCCGCGTTGGAGCTGTGGGGAAACGCGGCGTGGAAGCGCCGCGCCGTCGTCTGGGACTTTCGGAACGCGCGGCTCGACGCTGTGAGCGACGACATCTCGACGTTCGCGCGGTTCGTCACCGAGAAGCAACCGCTCCCCGGACCGTCGCGCGTGGCGATGGTCACCGCGAGCGACGTCGACTTCGGGCAGGCGCGGGTCTACGAGGCGCTCCGCGAACGGCCGCCGACGGAGGTGCGGGTATTCCGCGACTTCGAGGCGGCTGTTGCCTGGGCGCGCGCAGCCGTCGTGTAGGCTCCTCGCATGCGACCCTGGAAGACGTTCCTCTTCTGGATGGCGGCGATCTTGCCCCTCGCCGCTCACGCCGCACGAGCGCCGATCCGGCACTACACGGCCACCGACGGTTTCGCGGAGTCGCGCGTCAATCGACTTCGAATCGACCCGAGCGGCGTGGTGTGGATCGCCGGGGGATCGGGCCTCTGGAAGTTCGACGGGGAGCGCTTCGAGGCGCTGGGAACAGAGCTCGGACTTCCGCGCGCCGAGGTTCAGGACGTCACGCTCGGCACGGACGGAACACTCTGGGTCGCAACCGACGAGGGCCTGTTCCGCGGCGACCCGTCCCGTGCCGTCGGCGGGCCGGTGTTCTCGCGCACGGACTTCGGCGCTCCCGAGGAGGGATCGGCGCCCGCGCCGTTTCGCCTGCTCGCCGCCGGCGACGGCTCGATCTGGATCGGAACGCGCCACGGGCTCTGGCGGATTCCCGCAGCCGACGGTCCGGGAGGTGCGCGGCCGTCTCCGGTCAAGGTCGACGGCGTGCCGGAGCGAGGGCGGGTGACGAGCCTCGTCGAGGGGCCCGGCGGCGCCGTGTGGGTCGGCACGCACCTCTCCGGTCTCTACCGCGTCGCGCGCGACGGCCGCATCGACCACCACCCGGACGACGTGGCGGGGTACGGGTTCGTCAGCGACATTCTCTTCGACGACGACGGCACCGTCTGGACGGCGTTCCTGGGCGGCGTCGCGCACTTCGGGAGCGACCCGTTCGGGACGCCCCGGCCGCAAATGACGCTCTTCGGAGAGCACGAGGGCGTCAGCCTGAGCCCGACGAGTCTCTTGCGGCTCGAGCGCGACCGTTTCCTGGTCGGCACGCTCGCGGGACTGGACGACGTGCGGCGCGGCACGAAGGGAGCCTGGACGGTCGCCGATCATCTCGATCGAGGGTCGGGTCTCCCGGATGCGGCGGTGCAGGCCCTCGCATTCGATCGGGAGGGGAATCTCTGGATCGGTATGTTCTACGGCGGCCTCGCGAAACGGGTCGCGGGAGGCTTCACGCAGCACGACGAGATCGAGGCGCGGCGCTCGATCATCGTGGGGATCACCGGGGACCGGCTCGGGGGTGTCGCGGTGCTCGCGCGCGGCGTGACGGATCTCACGGTGTACACGAGCGAGGGGGACCGCCTCGTCGGGCGGCCGCTCGAGCTTCCGATGAGGGCGGCGCTGGCCGGCTGGCGCACGGCGCAGCAGCTGGCGGAGGCTCCCACCGGAGGCTGGTGGGTCGCCGGCTCCGAAGGGTTGCTGCACTACCCGCGCCCCGCGGCAGCGAACGAGGAGGGAGCCCTCCGTCGCGATCTCGGGCCGATCGTCGAGGCGCACCTCGATCGGCTCGAAGCGGCCGCGGTGTTCGTCGCCGCGAGCGGCGATCTCTGGGTGAGCTCGGACAGGGGCGGGAACGGCTCGAGCTCCGTCGCGTGCCGGCGCCCGAACGGCGAGGTGCGGACGTTCCCCGCCTCGGTCGTCGGCACCGGCTCCATCGCGACGTCGTTCGCGGAAGACGGGGGGCACGACATCTGGATCGCGTTCGAGGACGGCCACGTCGTCCGGTACCGCGGGGGGCGATTCGAGCTCCGGCCCGTGCCCGTCGATGCGATCTCGGAGACGCCCTTCTTCGTCGATGGCGCGGGCGCGCTCTGGGTCCTGGGACGAGGTCTCGCGGTCTGCGCAAATCCGACCGCCGACGAGCCGGAATTCCGCCGGCAGGCGATCCCTCCGGCCTACGCGGATCTCGCGCTGACGTGCGCCACCG
The DNA here is from genome assembly GCA_035510175.1 of Candidatus Sulfotelmatobacter sp. Classification (GTDB taxonomy): domain Bacteria; phylum Acidobacteriota; class Polarisedimenticolia; order Polarisedimenticolales; family DASRJG01; genus DASRJG01. Next base: position 2,289 of record DATKHQ010000207.1, read on the forward strand.
ACGATCGCGACGGGCGGTTGTATCTCGGTTCGCCCCGCGGCGTCCTGAGGCTCGATCGCGCCTCCGGCACGACGCGCCTGTTCACGGCGGAGGACGGCCTTCCCAAGGGGGAGATCCGTTATGCGTTTCGCGATGCGCTCGGCCGCCTCTGGTTCGCCGACGCCATCACTCTCGCGCAGCTCGCGCCCGGGCCGGATCCGCCGTCTCCGGAATCCCCGGCTCGCCTTCGCGCCGTCGTGATCGCGGGCGTGCCGCAACCCCTTCCGCTCCTGGGCGTCGCGAGCGTCGGCCCGCTCACGCTCCCCGCTTCCCAGCGCGCGTTGCGCATCGAGTATTTCGCGGTGCACCACGGGCCGGGCGCGCCGCCGCAGTTCCGCACCAGGCTCGAGGGAGCGGATGCGGACTGGAGCGCGCCGAACGACGAGCGCTCGGTCCTCTACTCGAACCTCGCCCCCGGCGACTACCGGTTTCTCGTCACCTCCTCGGCGGCTCCCAACGCTCCGCCCGCGACGGTCGTGTTCCGGGTGCAGGTCCCGTTCTTCGAGCGCGGATGGTTCATCGCGCTCGTCGCCGCGGCCGCGGTCGCCGCGGCGTTCGGGGCGTACCGGGTGCGCGTCGCGCACCTGCTCACCGTGGAGCGGCTTCGAACGCGGATCGCGACCGATCTTCACGACGAGGTCGGATCGAGCCTCTCGCAGATCGCCGTGCTCAGCCAGGTCGCCGAGCAGGGCTCGCGCGGGCCCGAGCGGGCCGCTTCCCCGGCCCTCGACCGCATCACCGAGCTGTCCGGAAACCTGGTGGACGCCATGAGCGACACCGTCTGGGCGATCAGTCCTCGCGAGGACCGCCTGTCCGATCTCGTCCATCGGATGCGCCGGTTCGCCTCGGACCTCTTCGCCGACGGCCGAACGGCGGTCCGCCTCGATCTGCCGGAGGCCGACCACGAAGAGCGCCTCGATCCCGACGTGAGGCGGGCGATCTACCTCGTCTGCAAGGAATCGCTCCACAACGTCCGCAAGCACGCCGAGGCCAGGAACGCCCAGGTGCGTCTGGAGCGGCTGGAGGGCGGCTTCCGCCTGACGGTCGCGGACGACGGACGCGGGTTCGACGTCGCCGCGATCGTCCCGGGCCACGGGCTCGCGAGCATGCGCGCCCGCGCCGAAGCGCTCGGGGGACAGCTGTCGATCGAGTCCCGCGCGGGGCAGGGCACGACGATCGTGCTTCGCATCGGGCGTCCGATGCGATCGCTATCGAGATTGATAGTGTGGCGGCGCCGGAATCGGGTGTAAGTCCTCGGAGGCATGATGGTGGACACCGAAACCTCGCCGTCCCCGGCCGCCGGCGCTCCGGTCGTCCGGATCGCGATCGTCGAGGACCACGACGAGATCCGCGAGGGGCTCGCGACGCTGATCGCCGCCGCCCCCGGCTTCTCGTGCACCGGAGCGTGGGGGGCGATGGAGCTCGCCCTCCCGGCGCTCGAGGCGAACGAGCCGGACGCCGTGCTCGTCGATCTCGGCCTCCCCGGCATGGGAGGGATCGAGGGGATCAGGCGGCTCAAAGCCTCGCGGCCCACGATCCCCAGCGTCGTGCTCACCGTCTACCAGGACGACGACCGGATCTTCCAGGCGCTCTGCGCCGGAGCGTGCGGATACCTCCTGAAGAAGACGCCGGCGCCGCAGCTCCTGGCGGGCGTGGCGGAGGCCGTCCGCGGCGGCGCCCCGATGTCCCCCGAGATCGCGCGCCGGGTGGTCGGGCTGTTCTCGCGGTTCGAGCCGGCACGGCACGCCGACTACCGCCTCACGCCGCACGAGACGCGCGTCCTGAAGCTCCTGGTCGAAGGGCACTCGTACAAGACCGCCGCGGCCGCGCTCGACGTGAGCACGGCGACAGTCGCGTTCCACCTCCGGCGCGTCTACGAGAAGCTCCAGGTGCACTCGAAGACCGAGGCGGTGTCGAAGGCGCTACGCGACGGCTTGTTCCGCTGACCCTCGGCGATTCCTAACAATTCAGATAGTAGGCGCGTGGGCCTCGGGCCCGTATACCCGTTCCAAGGGCGCGGCGAACGTCGCCCGGGGAGGGTTGAAGATCGTGCACACACGACTTGTTTCGCTCGGGGCGCTCATTCTCCTGGCTTGCGCGCTCGGGGCCGGATCCCCGGCGACCGCCGCGCCCGAAGTCGACACCTACGTCCTCGCCGTCGGCGGGGAGATCAAGGCCGTTTACCCCGACCCCCCGCCTTTCGCATGCGCCACGGGCGGGACTCCGCTCCCGGTCTTCACATTCTTCGGTGGCATCGGTGTGGGGGAACCGACCGAGGGGTGGGCGCCGTGCAACATCGCCGGCGGCGATCGCCTGCAGACGGCTCCGGCCGGCCCGCTCTCCGACTCGACCTCGCTCGACGTCGATTTCCACAACTACGACAATGACCACTCGACGGGCTCGGCGGACGCGAAGGCCGACTTCGGCGTGCTCGGCGCGAGGTCGTACGCCCGGTTGCTGGCGACCCCCGGTTACGCCGCGCCGATGGAGCAGGGAGCCGAGGCGTTCGGCAAGTTTAGCGACACGTTCACGATCACGAGCCCGAACGTCGCCAACGGCCTCACGGGGTGGGTGCGCTTCCACTTCTGGATCGACGGCGCCCTGACCTTCGCCGGCAACGACGACGTCCGGATGACGGTGAACTACCAGCAGAGCGGGGGGCCGAACTACCCGCTGATGACCACTGGCCAAGGGGCGACGGGCACGACGTTCATCTCTTACCCCGCCGGCTTCGGGAGCGTCGGCGGCCCCGGGACGTTCGGGGGATTCACCTTGACGTCGAGCTCCTCGAGCGGCGCCGGTGACTTCGACACGTTCATCCTTCCCATCACGTTCGGCACGCCGTTCGACCTCACCGTGGGCCTCATGGTGGAGGTCACGCCCGGGGCGAGCCTCGATGGCTACTCCGACTTCCTCTCGACGGCTCGCCTGAGCGGGATCGACGTCCTGGATGCCGGCATGTCGCCGGTGGCGAGCTTTTCAGTCGCATCGGTGTCGGGCACGAGCTACGATGCGAGCGGCGTGCACTACCCCACTGATCCCTGCAGGTCGGTGCTCTCGAGCGGCGCCGAGATGCCCGGGAGCACCGGGATCCTTACGTCGTTCTTACAGGGGCCCGAGAGCAGCGGCGGGCGCGACGCGTTCATCGGAGTGGGTACCGCGAGCCAGCAGGGCGTCTACGTCCGGGACGCGGGTAGCTCCGCGACTCCTCCCAATCCGGTCAAGGTCGCCGATCTCACGACCGCGATCCCGGGGGGCGTCGGCGCGTTCACCGGGTTCGGCAATCTCTCGCTGACGAGCGGGACGCAAACTGGGAACTCCTCTCCCGCGGTCCGCTTGGGGTTCCTGGGCAGCGGAAACGGACAGCAAGGGGTCTACGTCGCCGATGTGAGCGACGTGCAAATCCCGAACGACCCGTGCAGGGTCGCCGATCTCGCGAGCGCGATTCCCGGAGGTTCAGGCACGTTCACCGGCTTCGGGGACCTTTCGCTGACCGCATCGCCGATCGCGACCCCCAACCCGCCTGCGATCCGCGCCGGGTTCCTGGCCAGCGGCACCGGCCAGCAAGGCGTGTACCTCACCGACGTGAGCGACGTGCAGATGCCAACCGACCCCTGCCGGGTCGCGGATTTCGCCACGCCCGTCCCCGGCGGGACCGACAAGTTCACGGGCTTCACCGAAGTCTCCGTGACCACTTCGCCGTTCGGTGCCCCTGGCTCATCGTCGAGCCGAGTCGGATTCCTCGGAACTGGGCAAGGGCAACAAGGGGTCTATCTCTCCGATGTGGCCGACTTGCAGA
>DATKHQ010000208.1:0-4562 GCA_035510175.1 Candidatus Sulfotelmatobacter sp.
GCGGCACGCGCATCGATCTCCCCGTACGCCCCGCGCATCATCACGATCCAGATCAACAAGGAAAAGATCCGCGACGTCATCGGCCAGGGCGGCAAGACGATCCGGTCGATCGTCGAGCGGACGGGATGCAAGATCGAGGTCCACGACGACGGGCGCGTCGACATCGCCTCGTCGGACGAGACCGCCGCGCAGAAGGCCGTGGCGATCATCAAGGAGCTCACCGCCGAGGCGGAGCTCGGCAAGACCTACCTCGGCAAGGTCGTCCGCGTGGTCGCGTTCGGCGCCTTCGTCGAGATCCTTCCCGGAGTCGAGGGGCTGCTGCACATCTCGGAGATCGAGGAGCACCGGATCAACGAGGTACGCGACGTGCTCGACGAGGGGCAGGAGGTCCTGGTGAAGGTGATCGAGATCGACGGCCAGGGCCGCGTGCGGCTCTCGCGCAAGGCCGTGCTCCGAGAGCAGCGCGGCGAGCCGGCGGAGGAGCCGGCGATGGCGGGCGAGGGGCGTGATCGCCGCGGGGCCGGCCCCGGCCGCCGCGGCGATCGCGGCGGGCCGGGGGGCGGACGTGGGCACGGCGGCGGTCACGGACCCGGCGGCGGCCGGCACGGCGGCGGTCCCGGCGGACGCGGCTGACCGAGGCCCGGCGGCAACCGGTCGTGCCCGGCCCGAGAATCGCCGACTACCTCCTCGACCGGGGGTGGGTTTCGCGGGCCCAGGTCGACGAGGCCCGCCGGACCCAAGTGTTCTTCGGCGGGCACATCGAGACCCACCTCCTCACACTCGGCTACGTCAGCGAGTCGGTGCTGGGGGAGGCTCTGACCGAGGTGTGCGGTGTTCCGTTTGCGTCGTGGGGCCACCTCCGGGTCGTCCCCGGAGACGCGATCGACGCCGTTCCCCGTCGGCTCGTCGAGCGGTTCCGGTTGTGCCCCCTGCGGCTCGAGGGGAAGCGGCTGCGGGTCGCCTTTCTCGACCCGCGGGACCCGCAGGCGCTACGCGAGATCCAAGCCGCCACCCGCCTCACGATCGAGCCCTGGGTCACCACGGAGCCGCGGATGTATCAGGCGCTCGAGCGGCACTTCCAGATCCGCTTGCGGAGCACACGCGCGATCACGATGGCCGCGGGGACCGCGCGAGCGCGTCCCGAGCGCACCGAGGAGCGCGAGCCGGCCGCACCGCGTCCTTCCGGACCGGCCGCGGAGATCGGGCTCGACGGGCGTCCGCTCCACGAGCCGGCGAGGCCGCTTGCGGGAGCCTCGCCGACGGCCCGCGTCGCGCCGACCGAGGCCGACGCCCTCGACATCCTCGGCGAGGCTCTCGCCGCGGCCGCCGACCGCGACGGCATCGCGGAAGCCCTGCTCGATTACTGCACGGCCCGCGCGCGCCGCGTCGGATTGTTCGCGGTCTCGAAGGAAGGCATCCGCGGAGTGGCCGGGCGCGGGCGCGGGTTCGAGACCGGCCCCCTCCGGAGCGTCGTCGTGCCTGCCGGGTCCGGCACGATCTTCGACACGGCGCTCCAGAGCCGGGACTTCTACTTCGGAGTCGTGCCGACGCTGCCTGCCAATCGCGATCTCTACACCGCGCTCGGCGGGCGCCTTCCGGCGACCGCGCTGATCGTGCCGATCGTCGTGCAGGACCGGACGGCGGCGCTGCTCTACCTCGACGGGGACTCGGATCCGCTCGAAAGCCCGGACATCGCGACCATGCGCCGGGTCGCCGCGAAGACGAGCCTCGCCTACGAGCTGCTCCTGCTCCGGCGCAAGCTCCTCGAGCTCTGACCGGGCCGGGTTACTGCTGCAGGACCTCGACGCGGTCCCCGGGGCGCACCTCGCGAGCGGATTGCAGGACCTTGACCGCGGAGGTCTCGCCGTCGACGGTGAGGACCACGCCCTCGCCGAGGACGATGCGCGGCAGGTCGCCGTTGTCGCGGTAGAACGTCAGGATCGATCCCGGACGGATCCCCTGCGGCTGGCCGATGTCCGAGCAGACAACCGTCCCGGCGCCGACCGCGTGGAGCTGGTCCGCGCCGCCGTCGACCACGTACCCCTGGGCGAGCCCGCTGGGCTCCATGCAGCGGTCCACCGACGGCAGCGACGGTGTCGCCGGTCCCGGCATGTCCTTCCAGGGAAGCAGCTCGTCTCCGGTCTCGACGGTCTCGCAGGACTCGGTCACGAGCGCGATCGCGGTGTCCTCCTGCGCGCACAGGACGCGCACCTTGCCCATGCGCTGCATGAACACGCCCATGTGCTCCTGGGTCCGCGGGTGGATCACCGGATGATCGCGGCGCACGACCAGGTACTCGTTCCCCGCGTTGACGCCCTGGTTGCGTCCCTGGTTGAGGTAGACGATGTCCCCCTGCCCCTGCCCGATCTTCTCGAGCTCGGCGCCGGCGACGTGGAGCAGGACCGGATCGTGTTTCTTTTCGATCCAGCCGGAGCAGTACAGGTCGTGCTGGTCGGCCAGCTGGATCAGCGCGGGGCGCTCGACCATCTTCGGGGGGCGCGGCGGTTCCGGAGGTGCCGGTGCTTGCGCCTGGGCCGTCTCCTCGGGGGCGGCTGCCGGCTTCTGCTGCTCGGCGGCGGGCGGACCCTCCGGGGGCACGACGTTCGGCTTCGCGGGAACCATCAGCGGGTCGCCGGGGTAGATCCAGTGGCTGTCGAGCACGTACCGGTTCTGATCCCAGACCTGGGGCCACAGGTACGGATCGCCGAGCCATTTCGCGGACAGGTCCCAGAAGGTGTCTCCCTTCTGGATGAGGTAGGAATCCTTCGTCGCCTCAGGGGGATTCCACGGCGTCCAGTGGTCCCCCACCTTCTTCAGATTTTTGGGTGGATGCGTGGAGGTCGGTGCGGCGGCCGCGGCCTCCGCGGCGATGACCTGGGACCCGGCGACCACCGCGACGAGAGCCCCGGCGGCGACCTTGACGATCATCTTCATCGGCGAATCCTCCACCCCGCAGGCGCCGGCAGCCAGTTTCGACTCGCAGCCGTGGGCCGTTTCCGGGTTTTCCGGACAACCGGAGGCCAATATAAGCGCCTGGAGACGGAATTCAATACCCCTCGCGAAGGCTAGGGGAAACCGTAGAAATCGAGCGCCGTCCGGCCGTACGAGACGGTCCGCCGGAGCGAGAGTGCCGTGCTGCCGGAGCCGGGGGTGCCGCCCGCATCCCGCTCGACCACCAGGGTTCCCGCCGGGGCGAGGAGCCCGGAGGCGGTGATTCGCCCCGGAAGATCGACTGCCGTCCCGGCCGCATACGGGGGATCCGCGAAGACGACATCGAACGGTCCCGAAAGCCGCTCGCGGTCCAGGACGTCCTCGACGCGCCCGATGACGATCCGCGCTTCCCGCTCGACGCCGAACGCCGCCGCCGCCTTACGAATCGCCGCGGCGACGCGGGGGTCCGACTCGACGAAGACGGCGCGAGCGGCGCCGCGGCTGATCGCCTCGAGCCCGCACGCCCCGGTGCCGGCGTACAGATCGAGGACCGCCTCGCCGTCGAGGGCCTGTCCGAGGATGTTGAACAGCGCCTCGCGAACACGGTCCGAGGTGGGGCGCACGTTGATCCCGGGCGGAACCGGCACCCGCCGTCCGCGAAGCCGGCCGGCGACGATGCGCAAGGTTCCCATGGAGCGCCTTTTCAGGCCGATGGAGCGGGAGTCGGATTCCCCCCGTCGCGTCGGCCGCGGCGACCGCCGCGCCGCCGCCGTCCCCCAGGTGCGGACGATGCGCCCCCGGCCTGCGCCCCCTTGGGGGGGTCTGCCTCGCGCTTGCCCGAGCGGCCGGGCCGGGCATGCCGCGCTCCGCGACCGCCGTGCGCGCCGGCTGCGGGCTTCTCGAACCCGGCGACGGTCTCGCGCGCGACGGCGAAACCGAGGAGAGATTCGATCTGGGCGGCGCGGCGCGAATCGAGCTCCGAGACGAGGGTGAGCGCCTTTCCCGCGCGGTGGGCGCGCCCGGTTCGGCCGATCCGGTGGACGTACTCCTCCGCGTGCATTGGGACGTCGAAGTTGATCACGAGGTCGATGTCGTCGATGTCGAGGCCCCGGGCGGCGACGTCGGTCGCCACCAGCACGTCGAACTCGCCGCGGCGGAACAGGTCGAGCGCGCGCTCCCGGTTGGCCTGCGAGAGCAGGCTCGACAGCGAGACGACCTCGTGGTTGCGCGTGCGCAGCCGGCGGGCCAGCTCCGAGGTCTTCTCGCGCGTCGCCGTGAACACCAGGCACTTTTGAGGCCGCTCCCGGTCGAGCACCGCCAGGAGGAGGTCCTCCTTCCGGCGCTGCGGGACCTCGATGAACGCGTGCGCGACCGAGGCCTTGACCGTGACCACGAGGTCGATCCGGACCATCTCCGGATGCAACAGGTACCGGTCGGCGAGGCGGCGGATCTCGTCCGGGAACGTCGCGGAGAAGAGCATCGTCTGGCGGCTCATCGGGGCGCGGCGGACGATCGCGTCGATGTCGTTGATGAATCCCATGTCGAGCATCCGGTCGGCCTCGTCCAGCACGAGGAAGCGGGTGCGGCGCAGCGAGATCCACGCGCCGGTGAGGAAATCGAGCAGCCGCCCC
>DATKHQ010000209.1:0-5776 GCA_035510175.1 Candidatus Sulfotelmatobacter sp.
TAGGCTATTTCGACCTTTCTTGACGGTCTTCCGGAGCACTGGTAAGTTCAGCAGCGACCACCACGAAGCGAGCGGTCGACCCCCCGCGACGGAGCTCCCGATGCCACAGAAAATCGTCCGAACGGTCGCCCTGGCGGCCGCCATGCTCTTGACGGCGGCGGCGATCGCGAAGGACCACAAGAAAGTGCCGCCTCCCCCCGCGGCGCCTCCCCAGCCCGGCGTGGCGGAAACGCTTCCGCAGGTGCTGGCGCGGTTCGACGTCGTGCAGTCGCAGGTGCGCACCCTCTCCGCCGAGTTCGTGCAGACCACGCGCAATCCGCTCCTGAAGGAGCCGATCGTCGCGAAGGGACGGTTCTGCCTGACGAAGCCCGACTCCGTCCTGTGGGAGTACACGACGCCGGAGCCGATGCGCTTCATCGTCGCCAACGGCGAGTACACCGGCTACTTCCCCGAGCGCAAGCGCGCGGAGAAGCGCGACATCAAGCGGTGGAGCGAGCAGCTCTTCCGGTTCTTCGGCCTGGGGCAGGGCTCCTCCGAGCTCGGGAAGTTCTACGAGATCGCCCTCGGCGACCCGGTGGAGGCCGGCAAGGGCGCCTACGTGCTCGTCCTCACGCCGAAGAAGCGGCGCATCCGCAAGAACCTGGACCAGGTCAAGCTCTGGGTCGATGCGGAGCGGCTGCTCCCGCAGCGCATCGAGTACTTCGGGAAGGACGGGAACGAGCGCGAGATCCGGTTCCTCGACACGCGGTTGAACCCCGACCTGTCCGCGAGCCTGTACCACGTCGAGCTTCCCGGCGACGTGCAGGTCACGAACGGATTCTCCGGGTTCGATGTCACCACCACCCGCGCCCACTGACCCGGCCCGGCGGGCGCGCCGGGTCGGCCTTCTCCTCGATCCTCTGTTCGAGCGGCACGACACCGGCCGCGGCCACCCCGAGCGCCCGCAACGCCTCGCCAGGATGCGGGAGGTCCTCGCCGCGAGCCGGCTCGCGGAACGCTGCCGCCCGCTTCCGATCGTTGCCGCCGACGACACCACGCTCACCCGGGTTCACGACGCCGATCACGTCGCGCGCGTGGAGGAGGCGTGCGCCTCCGGCGCGTGTCTGATCGATTCGATGGACACGGCGATCGGGACGGAGAGCGCCGCGATCGCGCGGGCGGCGGCAGGCTCGCTGGTGCACGCGTGCGCGGAAGTCGCCTCCGGGGCGCTCGACGCCGCGTTCCTCGCGGTCCGGCCTCCCGGCCACCACGCCGAGCGCGACCTCGCGATGGGGTTCTGCCTGTTCAACAACGTCGCCATCGCCGCGGCGGCCCTTCGCGCCAGGTCGGGCATCGAGCGGGTCGCGATCGTCGACTGGGACGTCCACCACGGAAACGGCACGCAGCACCTCTTCGAGGAGGACCCGGCGGTCTTCTACTATTCCTCGCACCAGATGCCGCTGTATCCCGGAACGGGATACGCGCGCGAGCGGGGACGCGGCGCGGGAGAGGGGGCGACGCTCAACGTCCCGCTGTCCGCCGGGGACGGCGACGCGCCGTTCCTCGCGGGGCTCACCGAGGCTTTCGTGCCGGCGATGGAGGCGTTCCGCCCGCAGTTCGTGCTGATCTCGGCCGGTTTCGACGCGCACCGCGACGATCCCCTGGGCGGACTATCGGTCTCGACGGAGGCGTTCGCCACAGCGACCCACATCGTGCGCGAGGTCGCCGCGCGCCATGCCGGCGGGCGCCTCGTCTCGGTCCTCGAGGGGGGATACGACCTCGACGCGCTGGCGGAGTCCGCCGCCGCGCACGTCAGGACGCTTCTGGCTCCGTGACGAGCGAGGCGGAGACGCTCCCGCCCGCCGCCGCGATCGCGAGCGCGGTTCGTCCCGGCGGGAGCTCGCGGAGCTTCACGTACGCGAGCGCCGCGGCGCCCTCCCGTCCCGGAATCGCCACCGCGCTCGTGACCGCGCCGAGCACGCGCTCGCCGTCCTTGACCGGGGAGCCCGGGGCGGGCAGGGCGATTCCGGCGGGGAGTGCGAGGCGCACGATCCGGCGCGAGACCTTGTCGTAGGTGTTCAGGCGCGCGACGACCTCCTGGCCCACGTAGCATCCCTTCGTGAAGCTCACCGCGTCGGCGAGGCCGGCCTCGAGCGGGTTGTACTCCTCGGTCAGCTCGCGTCCGGTCAGGGGCCGCCCCGTCAGGACGCGCCAGGCTTCGAAGGCCGCGGCACCGATCGGCGTTCCGAGCGCGGTCAACGCCTCCGCGATCCCGGAGGCGCCGCTCGACGGCCCCAGGATGATCAACCCCTCGGCGTCGAAGCCGTTGGTGCCGATGACGTCGACGGTCCGGCCGGCCAGATTCGCGGCGGCGGCGCCGTAGGGCTCGGGGAGCGCGACGCCGGCGGCCAGGGCGGCCTCCCGCCAGCGCGGTCCGATCACGGAGAGCGCGACGGTGTCCGCGGAGACGTCGGAAAGGCCCGTCACCTCGGCGAACGTGTACTTCTTCAGGTGGGCGAGCACGCGCCCGGCCGACTCCGGTCCCGAGATCAGGAGCACGCCGCGCGGGCCGAGGTGGTGGACCGAGAGCCGCTCGACGATCCTCCCCTTCGCCGAGGTCAAGACGGCGGCGCGTCCGGAGCCCCGGGTCAGTCCGCGGACGTCCTGCGTCGTGAGGCGATGGAGCAGGTCGAGCAGGTCCGGGCCGTCTCCGATCAGACGGGACCACGAGGACAGGTCGGCGACCGCCACGGACGTGAGCGCGGCGTCGAGCTCGCGCGCGGGATCGCTCACGGCACCCAGACCATCTCGACCCGGGGCACGAGCCCCGCCGCGGCGCCTTCGGCGAGAAAGCGCTCGACGGAGCGCCGGCCGCGGTCGCCGTAGTCGAGCGTCAGCGCGTTCACGTACATCCCGACGAACCGGTCGTTCCGCGCGTCGTCGAGGCCGCGCCCGTAGTCCTTGGCGTAGGCGAGCGCCTCCTCGCGGTGGTCGAGGGCGTAGGCGATCGAGTCGCGGTACATCCGCGTGAGCGCGCGCATCGAGGCGGGGCCGAGATCGCGGCGGACGGCGTTCCCGCCGAGCGGCAGCGGCAGCCCGCCCGTTCGCTCGGTCCACCAGGCGCCGAGGTCGAGGAGCTTCACGAGGCCGGCGTCGGCGTACGTGAGCTGCCCCTCGTGGATGACGAGGCCCGCGTCGACGCGCCCGGCAGCCACCGCGTCGAGGATGCGGTCGAACGGGAGGACGACCGCGGGGGGCTCGGCGCCGACGTAGAGGCGCAGCGCGAGGTACGCCGAGGTCAGGCGTCCCGGGATCGCGATCGTGCGGGAAGCCAGCTCGGAAAGCGGGAACGGAGTGCGCGCGACGACGATCGGGCCGTACCCGTCTCCCATCGAGGCGCCGCAGGGCATGAGGGCGTACCGGTCGGCGAGGTGCGCGTAGGCGTGGATCGACAGCGCGGTGACCTCCAGATCGCCCTCGAGCGCGCGGCGGTTCAAGCTCTCGATGTCCTCGAGGACCTGCTCGACCGCGAACCCCCCGGTGTCCACCTTTCCCGCGGCGATCGCGTAGTACATGAACGCGTCGTCGGGGTCGGGACTGTGGCCGATGCGTGCGACGGGACGGGGGGACGTGGGCACGGATCGATTCTAGCAACCGTCCCGACGCCCCTGCGGCCCCCGTGCGAGAATGCGCGTCGCGGAGGGCGCATCGTGAGCGAGGGGATCGGCGAGCGGACGCGGGCGCTGGCGGAGACCTTGACCGGGTGGCGCCGGACGCTCCACGAACGCCCCGAGCTCGGCTTCGAGGAGCGCGAGACGGCCGCGTTCGTGGCCGCGGTCCTCCGCGACATGGGCCTTGCCGTCGAGACCGGGATCGCGAAGACGGGGGTCGTCGGGGCGCTGCGCGCGGACACCGCGAAGCGTCCCGCCGTTCTCTTGCGCGCCGACATGGACGCGCTCCCGATCCAGGAGGTCGAGGGCCGCCCTTACGGATCGCGGGTTCCGGGGCAGATGCACGCCTGCGGGCACGACGGCCACATGGCGATGCTGCTCGGCGCGGCGACGATCCTGCGGGCCGAGCGCGCACGGCTCGACCGGGACGTGGTCTTCTGCTTCCAGCCCGGCGAGGAGGGGTTCGGCGGGGCCGAGGCGATGATCGCCGAGGGGGTGCTCGAGCGGTACTCCATCGCCGAGGCGTACGGGCTCCACCTGTGGTCGCTGTTCCCCGTGGGGACGATCCAGCTCCGGCCCGGCCCGACGATGGCCGGAAACGACGAGTTCAGGGCTCGATTCCGGGGGCGCGGCGGCCACGGCGCGCTGCCGCACCGGGCCGTCGACCCGATCGTCGCCGCCGCGCACGGCGTGGTCGCGCTCCAGACCGTCGTCGCGCGGAGCGTCGATCCGGTGCGCCCGTCCGTCGTCACCGTCGGCGCGCTCCAGGCCGGGTCCGCCCCGAACGTCATCCCCGACGAGGCGACGCTGCGGGGCACGATGCGCAGCTTCGACGACGCCGTGCGGACGCTCCTGCGCGAGCGCGTGCGCGACGTGCTCGCCGGGACCGCGGCGGCCCACGGCTGCGCGCTCGAGTTCGACTTGATGCCCGGATATCCGGCCGTGGTCAACGACCCCGCCGCGACCGAGCGCGTCCGGCGCCATGCCGCCGCGGTGGTGGGGGAGCCGAACGTCATCGAGCCCGACCCGATGGCGGCGGCCGAGGACTTCGCCTACTTCCTGAGGAAGGTGCCCGGCGCGTTCGCCTTCGTCGGCGCCGGGAACGTCGAGCGCGGGATCGACGCGCCGCACCACGCTCCCCGCTTCGACATCGACGAGGCCGCGCTCCCGATCGGCGCCGAGCTGCTCGCCCGCGTCGCGCTCGGCTGAGCTCGTTCCGTTTCCCTTCGATCACTCGAGCGCGTTGCCGCTCGAGGCATCGAGGGAAAAAGCGGAATGTCCCCAGGTCACCAGGTAGACCCCGCCGAAGATCAGCACGGCGCCCGTCACCGTCCGGAGCGACAGGCTCTCTCCCTGGAACGCGACGCCGAGGGCGGCGGCGACGACGGGCTGCACGTACACGAACAGGGCGACGAGCGAGGCCTCGGCGCGCGCGAGCGTCCAGGAGATCATCACGTAGGCCGCGGCCGTCGGGAACAGCACGATGAACGCGCCCCAGAGCCATGCGGCCCGTGAGACGGCCGAAAGATCGAGCACGGCGAGCGTCCCGCCGCCGAACAGCGCGATCGGAAGCGCGCCGAAGACGAACATGAGCGCGGTCGCGGCGAGCGGGTCGACGCGGTGCATCGTGCGCTTGGAGATGACCAGGAAGAAGGAATAGGAGACCGAGTTGGTCAGCGTGAGCAGGTCCCCGACGAAGGTCCGGGAATCGAACGAGGCGCGCTCCGGGCGGATGACCAGCAGCACGCCGGCCAGCGCCAACGCCAGCGACGCGCCCTTCACGCCGGTCATCGACTCCCGGCCGAGCACCACCGCGAACAGCAGCGTCCACGCCGGGATCAGCGTGTTGATGATCGCCGAATGGATCGCGGTCGTGCGCGAGAGGCCCTCGACGAAGCAGACCTGGTTGATCGCGACGCCGAACAGGGCGAAGACCGCGAGGAGCGCAAGATCGCGAGGGGCGCGCGGGAAGCGGCGCCCCATCGCCCGGGCCAGGACGACCAGCACGATCGCCGAGCTTGCGACGCGCAGCACCGCCCAGGCGCGCGGGGGGATCTCGTGGAGGACGATCTTTCCGGCGAGGTAGTGGATCCCGAAGAGGATCTGGATGATCGCGAGTGCCGCGA
>DATKHQ010000210.1:0-11401 GCA_035510175.1 Candidatus Sulfotelmatobacter sp.
CGCCACGGTGTGCTTCATCCGCCGCCGAGCGTAATCCACGGCCTGCGGATGGGTCGGTCAATCCATGATGTCTAGCGGCTCACGGACGCTCGCGCGTCAGCCGATCAGGACCGCCCCGCCGTTGACGTTCACCACCTCGCCGGTGACGAACGTCGCGAGGTGCGAGCAGAGGAAGAGCACGGCACCCGCGATCTCCTCCGCGGTCGCGACCCGGCCGAGCGGGATCGCGCGCAGGATCTCCTCCCTCCGGGGTCCCAGCAGGTCCTCGCGCGTCATGTCGGTCGCCGTCCACCCGGGGGCGACGCAATTCACCAGGATCCCGAACGGCGCAAGCTCCGTGGCAAGGGACTTGGTCAGGGAGATCAAGGCCCCCTTGGTCGCGGCGTAGTGGGAGTGGAGCGCCTCCCCGCGCTGCCCGGCGGTGCTCGAGATGTTGATGATGCGTCCGGAGCGCGCCTCCTTCATCGCCGGGACGGCGGCCCGGGTCACGAGGAACGTCCCGGTGAGGTTCGTCGCGATCATCTCGCTCCACTCGCCGTCGGAGATCTCCTCGATCGGCGACTCCCGGGAGATCCCTGCGTTGTTGACCAGGATGTCGATCCCGCCGAACCGGGAGACGCACTCGTCGACGAGCATCTCGGCGTCGGCGGGTCGCGAGACGTCGGCGGCGAGGGCGAACGCCTCGCCTCCCGCCGCCTCGATCTCCTCCGCGAGGAGGCTCGCCGACGGCGACTCGACGCGGTAGTTAATCCCGACGCGCGCGCCGGCGCGGGCGAGCAGGAGGCAACAGGCCCGCCCGATCCCACGCGAGCCCCCGGTGACGAGCGCCGCCTGACCGTTGAGGTCGATCACGACGGCCTCGTCCGGAAATGGCGGAGCACCTGAGGCGCCGACGGGTCGGCCGGGAGCAGGGCCAGCTGCCCGCACGCCGCGCGGGCGTCAGCGCCCCGGCTCCAGCGGATGCTCACCGGAAGGTCGGCCGCGAGGATCCGGTCCCGGATCGCGAGGATGCGCTCCCTCTCGGGCGGACGGTAGGCGAGCCAGCCCGGCACGGGGTTGAACGGGATCAGGTTCAGCTTGGCGGGCGTCTTGCGGAGGAGCTTCGCGAGCCGCGCCAAGTCCGCGTCGGTGTCGTTGATCCCGGCGAGCAGGACGTACTCGATCGTGAAGCGCTCTCCCGACCGTTCGACGTAGCGCCGGCAGGCCTCGAGCAGGCGGGCGATCGGGTAGCGGCGGTTGACCGGCATCAGCCGGTCGCGCACCGCGTCGGTCGTGGCGTTGAGCGAGACCGCGAGGCGCGGCGGCTCGGGCTCGGCGGAGAGCCGCTCGATCGCGGGAGCGAGCCCCGAGGTCGAGACGACGATCCGGCGGCGCGAGAGGCCGAACCCCGCGGGATCGGTGAGGATCCGGTACGCGGCCAGGACGCCGTCGTAATTGTGGAGCGGCTCTCCCATGCCCATGAAGACGACATTGAACGGCAAAGCGCCGATCGCCCGGTCCTCCTGGATGAGGGCGATCTGACCGACGATCTCCCCCGGATCGAGATGGCGCTTCAACCCCATGCGCGCGGTCAGGCAGAACTCACACGCGAGCGCGCAGCCGACCTGGCTCGACACGCACAGCGTCCGGCGTTCGCGCTGGATCATGTAGACGGTTTCGACGACGCCTCCGTCCGGAAGCCGGACCGCGTACTTCACCGTCCCGTCCCGGCTCTCGGTCCGGGAGACGATCTCCGGGGCCTCGACCCGCGTCTCCGCTTCGAGCTGCCGCCGGAGACGGACGGGAAGATCGGTCCACGACCCGGCGGTGAGGCGCCGGCGGGCATAGAGCCACCGGAAGATCTGCTCTCCGTGGTAGGCCGGACTCCCGGCGGCCGTAAGCCGGGACGCAAGCTCCGCCCTCGACAGCCCGTAGAGGTTCGGCCGGGGCGCGGCCGCGCGCGCATCGTGCGTTTCCACGCGATGAGTGTAGCGTGCGGGTTGCTTGACACCCGCGGGAGCGGCGGATACGGTGCCGCCTCCGACCATGAAGAAAGAGCAGATCGCGTTCTTCGCCGGCGGCCTGGCATTCGGCCTGCTCATCGGGTTCGGGATCTTTCGCTCGTTCGCCACCCGGCCGCTCCCGGTCGCGGAAGGGGCGCAGGAGATCCCCTCCGTGGCCGGCCCCGCAGCGCCGACGGACGTGGCGGGCGGCGCGGCGCCGTCCGCACCTGGCGCGCCCGGCGCAGGCGGGGGAGCGCCGATGGTCGCTGAGATCAACGCGCTCAAGGAGCGGGTCCAGAAGAACCCCGCGGACACGCAGGCCTGGGCGCGTCTGGGCAACCTGTACCAGGATGCCGGGATGTTCCAGCCGGCGATCGGATTCTACGAGCGCGTGATCGCGGTGAACGCCAAGGACGCGGGCGTGCTGACCGACATGGGCATCTGCTACCAGGAGCTCGGCCAGCTCGATCGCGCGCTCGAGCTGTTCACGCGAGCTCAGACCGCCGATCCGTCGAACTGGCAGTCGGTCTACAACACGGTCGTCGTGGCGGGTCTCGGGCTGGGCCAGTTCGACAAGGCCGATGCGGCGCTGGCTCGGCTCGAGTCGGTCAAGCCCGACGCCCCCCGCCTCGACGAGCTGAAAGCCTCCCTCGCCAAGGCGCGCGCGGACCGCGGCAAAACCCGCTGAACGGGCCGTTTCCGGCCGGATGGCCTGTCCCCCGGTCGAACCCTATATTCGCCCTGTCGCCGGGTCGGGGTGCGCCCTCGTTCCTGCGCGCGATCGGGGAGAGGGGATGAGCGCCGACCGCATCGCCGAGCTGCACGAGCAAGCGTCCGAGCACTACCTCAACGGCAACTACGCGGGGGCGCT
The DNA here is from genome assembly GCA_035510175.1 of Candidatus Sulfotelmatobacter sp. Taxonomy (GTDB): domain Bacteria; phylum Acidobacteriota; class Polarisedimenticolia; order Polarisedimenticolales; family DASRJG01; genus DASRJG01. The sequence continues at coordinate 2,854 of DATKHQ010000210.1, forward strand.
GCAGGCCTGGCGCGACATCCTGGCCCTCGATCCGAACAACGGTCCCGCCCTCGACGGCGCCCAGCTCGCGGCCCAGTTCGTCGAGAACCCGGACGCCGTGACCGGAGGGGACGGCAGCGCCGAGATCGAGTCCGCCCTCGACCTGAAGCTCGCCTCGAAAGAGTCCCCGGGGACGCTCGTGCTCGATCCCCACGAGGACGAGACTCCGGGTGACCGTAAGCCGGTGCCGCAACACGGGACGGACGCGCCGGCTCCGGCTGCGCCGGCCGACGACGAGGTGCCGGAGGGGTGGGAGCCCACCGCGGCGGCGGCGGACGAGCCGTCCTACGGGCTCGACGTCGCCTTGCCCTCGGCACGCGTGCCGGACAATCCCGCGCTTCAGGAGCTGCACCGCCGCGTCGAGGACCTCCTCGCCCAGGCGCGCGTGAAGGCCGAATCGGGAGAGCGCGAGGAGGCTCTCGCGATCCTGAACCGCATCGCGATTCTCGACGAGGACAACGCGCAGGCGGTCGCCCTTCGGACGAGTCTCGAAGCCTCGGCCGGGTCCGACCTCGAGAAGATCGAGCGGGGCATCGTGGAAGGGGTCGCGGCGCTGGAGGCGGACAATCTCGGTGATGCCGAGGTTCACTTCGAGTCGGTCCTGGCGCTCTCGCCGGATCACCGCGAGGCCATTCACTACCTCGAGGTGATCCGCGCACGACGCGCCGCCGCGGTTCCGGACTCCGCGCCCGTGCACACCGGCCACGATGAGCTGCTGGGGGTGGGCGACCTGCTGGGCGACCTTCCGGCCGCGGATCCGTCCGCTCCCACCAGGGCGCCTCACTCGGACGTGGTGCCGGCCATCCCCTCGGCGCCGAAGCCGGCGCCGGAGCGGGCGGCGGCGGACCGCCCCGCAACGGCGGCGCCGAAGCCCTTTTCCACGCAAACGCCCGGGCGCGCCCTTCCAATCTCGCGGCTCTCGCTGACCCTCATCGGGGCGGGGGTGATCGTCCTCGGGGGGGCGTGGGCGTGGGTTCACCTCGGAACGGCCGCGCGACCGCGCCCGCCCGCCGTCGTGCCGCCGATGCACCGCGCGAACGTCAAGCCCCCTCCGAAAGCTCCGCCGCAGACGACGGCACCCGTGCCGGCATCCCCCGAGGACCGCGCGAAGGCCGTGGTCGCGGCGGTGGCGAAGGGGCACGCCGAGATGGAAGCCGGTGACTTCTCCGGCGCGGTCCTCGCCTTCAACGCCGCGCTCAGCCTCGATCCGAGCAACGCCGAGGCCCGCACGGGACTCCACGACGCCGGGGAGAAGTACCGCGCGCAGCAAGCGGAAAAAACGGCGCTCGACGGGATCCGCCTGGCCTTCCGCGACGGCGAGTACACGTCGGGGCTACGAATGGCCTACCGCCTGCCGCCGACGGTGCCGGCGCAGCACGTCGAGGCGATCAAGGTCGCCGGCTGGTACGACCTCGCGATCGTCGCGCTGCGGGCGGGGGACTGCAAGGAAGCCTCCGGCCACCTCGACGAGCTCCTGGCGCTCTCGCCGCACGACGAGGACGCGCAGCGCCTGAAGGAGTTCGCGAAGCTCTACGCGGAGGCCCCGAAGGACCGCAAGTTCCTCGACATGGTCGAGGCGCTCAAGTTCCGCGACCCGCCGCAGTAGCCTCGAGCGCGCGCGGGCCGCTTCAGTGGCGGAAGTGACGCCGCCCGACGAGCACCATCGCGAGACCGCGCTCGTTCGCGGCGGCGACGACCTCCTCGTCGCGGATCGAGCCACCGGGCTGCACGACCGCCGCGATCCCCGCCTCGGCGGCGACGTCGAGCCCATCCCGGAACGGGAAGAACGCGTCCGACGCCATCACCGCGCCCTCCAGCGGGGACAGCGCCTTCTGGATCCCGAAGCGTGCGGCATCGACGCGGCTCATCTGCCCCGCGCCAATGCCCAGCGTCCGCTCGGCGTTCGCGTAGACGATCGCGTTCGACTTGACGTGGCGCGCGACGATCCAGGCGAATTGGAGCGCCTTCCACTCCTCCTCGGTCGGCGCGCGGCGCGTGGCCACGCGCCCCTCCCGGATCGAGGCGTCCGGGGCGTCCCAGTCCTGCGCGAGGAGCCCGCCCTGGATCCGCCGGAGGTCGAGCCCGCTGCGCCGGTACGAGGCGAGTGGGCCGACCGCGAGCAGCCGGAGGTTCTTCTTCCTCGCGAGGACCGCCGCGGCGTCGTCGGTGAACCCCGGGGCCACGACCCCTTCGTAGAACGCCTCCGCGAGAGCCTTCGCGGCATCGGCGTCGACGTCGCGCCCGAACGCGATGACCGCGCCGAAGGCGCTGGTCGGATCGCAGGCGAGCGCGCGGCCGAAGGCGGCGGCGGCCGTTCCCGCGATCGCCACGCCGCACGGGTTCCCGTGCTTGACGATCGCGCACCCGGATGCGCCGAGATCCGCGACGAGCGAGAGGGCGGCGTCGAAGTCGAGCAGGTTGTTGAACGACAGCGGCTTCCCCTGGAGCGGACGGGCGGAGGCGATCGACGCCCCAGTGACACCGGGGTCCGTGTAGAACGCGGCGCGCTGGTGCGGGTTCTCGCCGTAGACCAGATCCGCCGCGCGCGGCCAGTCGAGGCGTAGCCGGTCGGGGAGCGCGTCGTCCCCGGGCGCCCCCGAGGCCTTGGCGAGGTACGCCGCTACGCCGGCGTCGTAGGCGGCGATGTGCGCGAACGCCTTCGCGGCGAGGCGCAGGCGGAGCGCGTCCGACAGGCCGCCCCCCTCGATCTCGGCGAGAACCGCCGGGTAGTCGGCGGCGTCGACGACCACACCGACGTGGCTCCAGTTCTTCGCGGCCCCGCGGACCATGGACGGACCGCCGACGTCGATCATCTCGATCACCCGGTCGAGCGATGCCGCGGGATCCGCGGCCGCGGCGGCGAACGGGTAGAGGCTCACGACGACGAGGTCGATCGCCGGGATCCCGTGGGCCTCGAGGTCGCGAAGGTGCTTCGGGTTCGATCGCACCGCGAGGATGCCGCCGTGGATCCGCGGGTGGAGCGTCTTGACGCGTCCGTCGAGCATCTCGGGGAACCCCGTCTGCTCGGTGACGCGGACCACGGGCAATCCGGCGTCCTCGAGGGCCTTCGCGGTCCCGCCGGTGGAGAGCAGCTCGATGCCGCGCGAGGAGAGCTTCCGGGCGAGCTCCACGAGACCGGTCTTGTCGTGGACGCTGATCAGCGCGCGGCGGACGGCGGAGGTCATCGGGCGGTTCCTTTGGTCGTGGACGGGGCCAGGTACGGGGTGCCGGCGAGGTCGCCGTGGCAGGCCCGCCAGGCGGCGACCCAGGCCTGCGCGACGTCCGTGACGGCGCGCGAGTAGGAGAGCGAGGCGATCGCGAACGGGATCGAGCGATCGTCGAACGAGGCGGGATCGTCCCAACTCGGCGCCTGGGCGTACGCGCGGGCCAGGTCGGAATCCTGCGCGCGCGCCCGCTCCACGATGGCGGCCGCGAATCCGGTCACGTCGCCGCGGGCGAGAGCCGGGCTGTCGTGGCCGTAGAAGACGAGCGGGAATTTCGGACGGCGGGACTCGCAGAACGCGGCGAAGTGCGCGTAGCGCCGGTCGCCGTCGGGGCCGCCCGAGCCGGGGGGAAACCCGGCGTCGGCCACGAAGTGCGCGAGTATGCCGAAGCGGCGTGCGATCTCGCCGAACGGCTGATGGGAATCGACGGCCTTGACGAGATCCCGGAAGGCGGAATCGATCGAGCTTTCGAGGGTGCCCCCCGACCGTCGCGGCCGGTGCGCGGGATCGTCCTCGCGGGTCATCGGCTCGAGCATGCCGCGCAGCAGCGGGTCGTGCCGCTGCGCGATCACCGAGCGCAGGGCTGGGGGAAGGAAGAGGACAGCGTCGTCGGTCATCCGGACGCGGGTCGGCGCCGTCCAGGCGGACGATCCGGTAAACGCGACGGTGGCGGCGGCGCCTGCGGCGAGGACGCGGAGAGCGCGCATCGGGTGCGCATCGTACAACGCGCCCCCAACCTCTCGCCCCGCGGGCCGGGCTATTTCTTCTGGGCCGGGCTCGGGCCCTTGGCCTCGGTGGCAGGCTGCATCTGCTTGAGCGGGAGGCCGATCGACCCGGCGAGGTTCCGGTAGATCTGGAGCTTGACCTCGAGCATGTGCTCGTTGTTCACGATCTGCGGGTTCTTGCGCGCGTCGCCGAGCTCCGGATCGATCACGAGCGCGATGCGGTACTGCTCGATCGCGCTGTCGTAGTCTTTCTGCGCGTCGTACGAAACCCCAAGGTTGTAGTGCGCCAGCGCGTTGTTGGGGTCGATCGCGATCGCCTTCTTGAAGGCCGATTCCGCGGAGCCGTGCTCGTTGACGTTCTGGTAGAGCGTGCCCAGATTGAGCAGGAGCGTCGTGTCGTTGGGAGCGAGCTGCACCGCGTACTGCTGGAACTTGAGCGCGATCTTGGGCATGCCGCGCCGGGCGAGGTAGGCGGCGAAATCGTTCACCTGCGCGGGGGACGCCTGGCCGGCCTCGATCAGATCGATGTACGCGCGCGAGTTGGCCTCCTTGCCGATGGCTCCGTCGCGCAGCGCCTTGCAGAGCTTGACGACGTCGGAGCCCGGCATGGGGGGCGGAGGAGCGGGTTTCCCGGCGGGCGCGGTAGTCCCGGAGACCGCGGCCGCGGTGACGACTGCGGCACCGGCGGCCGCCGCCGGGGCGGCCGACTTCGAGGTCGACGCGGCCGCGGGCGCCGCCGCGGTGCCGGTTGCCGGGGCGGCACCGGTCGCGGGGGCGGCGGTGGTTCCGGCGGCCGTGGGCGCCGCAGCGGCCGCGGGAGCGGGCGTCGGCGAGGGCTTGGTCGCCTGTGCCGGAGCCGGGGGCGGGGACGCCGGCGTCGTCGGAACCTCCTGCTCTGCGTTCTCCGTCGGCTCGGCGGAGCCGCTGCGGATCCGCGGCGTCCACCAGTGCTTCTTGGTCTCGGCTCCCGCGGTCAGCGGAAACAGCACCCCCAGAAAGAGGAGAGCGCCCGCCGCCAGCGCGGTCGTGAACCGGTTGGGATGTCTCATCGTCGTCTCCGGCGGGTCATCCGGTCGGGCGCGCCTTGAGGACTGCCTTGCGCCCCTGGAAGATCACCCGAAGCTCCACCTTACCGCATCCTGTCTTTTCGCGGAGCTTGACCGCCTGAGCGTCGACCGTCTTGACGAATTTCTCGAAAGATACGTGACCGGTTTCCCCGGACCGCTTGCGAGCCTCCATCAGGCGGTGGTGGAGCAACCGCAACTCGCTCTCGTCCCGGGCGCCGTTGACGACCGTCAGGCGGGCGAACACCTCCTCGCCGTTGGCGGGGCGCGCGGTGGCTCCAGGGAGCGGGCGGTCGCCTTCCTCCTGGCCGCGAATCGTCTTGGCCCAAAGCTCGGATAGGCTGTTGAACCGGCTGACCAGGGAGTTGAAATGGAAGCGCAGCGCGTACTTGCTGATCGGCTGGGTGGAGTACCGCTTGATCAGCTGTTCCACGTCGCGCCGGAGCTCGAGGGGCTGTCTGGGGATCGCACCGGCGAAGAACATGTCGTACTGGATCTTGAGCTGCCGGATCCCGGTATCAAGGCGCCCGATCTCGGCCTCGAGTTCCGTCGACAGCGCGTCGGACATGACACGACCCTCTATAATCGCATTCGGCGCGGGACCCAGATTTGCCCAGGAGAGTATAAGTTTCGACCCGGACGAACGCAATTTTGGCGCGCCGGGGGCGCTTTTCGGAGGCTACAACGGGTGAGCGAAGACACCGCGGTCCGGACCCTCCCCGCCGTGGGGCGTCTGCTCGAGGATCCTGCGCTTGCGCCCCTGATCAGCCGGCTCGGCCGGGGTCTGGTCACCTCTCTTCTCCGCGAAGAGATCGAGAAGGCCCGCGAGGAACTCCTCTCCGGAAAGGGACGGGGCGACGCTCCGGGCGCGGAGGAACTGGCGAAGGCAGTCGAGGCTCAAGCCTCCACGCTGCTCCGGCACTCGCCTCGCCGGGTGATCAACGCCACGGGGGTCATCGCCCACACGAACCTGGGGCGGTCGGTGCTCTCGAAGGATGCCGCGGCGCGTGTGGCCGAGGCCGCGACGGGCTACCTGGATCTCGAGTACGACCTTCCGACCGGCAAGCGGGGGGAGCGCGTGTCCCACGTCGCCCCGCTGCTCCGACGCCTTTTCCCGGGACATGCGGCGCTGGCGGTCAACAACAACGCGGCGGCGATCTTCCTGACCCTGCGGGCGCTCGCGAAGGGGAAGGAGGTCGTGGTCTCGCGCGGGGAGCTGGTCGAGATCGGCGGCTCGTTCCGCGTGTCCGAGATCCTCGCGGCGTCGGGGGCGAAGATGGTCGAGGTCGGGACGACCAATCGCACGCGTCCGGCCGATTACGAGGCGGCGCTGGGGGCGCGCTCGGGGCTGATCCTCAAGGTCCACGCGAGCAACTTCAAGGTCGTCGGATTCACGGAGGAAGCCACGGTGGGCGAGCTCGCGGCGGTCTGCCGCGCGCGCCAGGTTCCGCTCGCCGTCGACTGGGGGAGCGGCGATCTCGTCGATCTCGCCCCGATGGGTATCCACGACGAGATCCCGGTCTCGAGGATCCTCGACGAAGGGGCGGACGTGGTCACCTTCAGCGGCGACAAGCTGCTCGGTGGACCGCAGGCGGGGATCATCGTCGGCCGGCCGGATCTGCTGAAGCGCATCGCCAAGGACCCGATCGCGCGCGCGGTGCGCCTCGACCGGCTGCAGATCGCCGCGCTGAGGGAGACGCTCTCCGCCTACGTTCGCGGCAAGGAGAAGGAAGAAGTCCCGACGGTTCGCATGCTGACGATGACCAAGGACGAGATCGCCCGGAGGGCCGCCGACCTCATCGCGAGCGTCCGCGCCAAGAGCCCCGGCATCGCGGCGACGCCGATCGACGGAGTCTCCCGACCGGGCGGGGGCTCCTCGCCGGTCGGCGAGCTGCCGACGACGCTCGTGGCGATCGACCACCCGTCGGGCGACGCCGCGGCCTTCGAGAAGGCCCTGCGCCGGGGTGACCCGCCCGTGATCGCGAGGATCCAGGACGGACGCCTGCTGCTCGACATGAGGACCGTCCTGCCCGACCAGGACGAGGCGCTCGCGCGGCGAGTCGTCGAGGCGTGCGTCACACGTTGAAGCGGAAGTTGACGACGTCTCCGTCCTGCATGACGTAGTCCTTCCCTTCGAGCCGGAGCGTCCCCTTGTCGCGGCAGTGCGCCCAGCTGCCGGCGGCGATCAGGTCGTCGTAGGCGCAAAGCTCGGCCCGGATGAACCCCTTCTCGATGTCGGAGTGAATGGCTCCCGCGGCGGCACGTGCCCGGGTGCCGCGGCGGATCGTCCAGGCCCGGCATTCGTCCTCGCCGGCGGTGAAGAAGGAGATCCTGCCGAGCAGGTGGTAGGACGCCCGGATCATCCGGTCGAGGGCGGGGGAGGCGATACCGATCTCGGCGCGAAAGGCGGCGGCATCGGCCGGAGCGAGCTGCGCGATCTCGGCCTCGATCTTCGCGGATAGGGCCACGACGCCCGTGTTCGGATGCGACGGGAACGCCTCGAGGCCGAACGCCGAGGCGCCCGCATCGAGCCTCGATGCGTCCGCCTCGTCCGCGTTGACGACCACGAGCAGCGGCTTGAGCGACAGGAACGTGAAGCCGCGCAGCCGACGCAGCTCTTCCTCGGAGAACTCGAGATTCCGCAGCGGCGTTTCTTTCTCGAGGGCGCCGAGGCACCTTCTCAAGGTCTCCAAGTCTTTCCGATCCTCCTCACGGTTCGCCTTCTTGACGGCCAGCTCGAGTTTCTCGAGCCGGCGCTCCGCGATCGTGTGATCGGCGAGGATCAGCTCCATCTCCATCGTCGCCGCGTCGGAGGCCGCGTCGATCGCCCCCAGCGATCGCGGCACGGCCTCGTCGCGGAACGCGCGCACGACGTGCGCCAGCGCATCGACGGTGCGAAGCTGCTCGAGCGGCAGCGCATCCGCCGCTTCTCCTTTTCCAACCCCGGCCAGGTCCATGTATTCGACGGTCGCCGGCGTGGTCTTCTTGGGCTTGTGCATCTCCGACAGCCGGTCGAGGCGCGGGTCGGGGACCTTGGCGATCCCGATCTGGACCGCATCCCGTGCTGCCGGCGTGCCCGCTTGGGCGCCCGTGAGCAGGCGGAACAGCTCCGACTTGCCGGTCTGCGGGAACCCGAACAGCCCGATGCGCATCACCCCACTCCAAAAGGAGGGGATGGTAGCGGCCGCTCGCGCGCGGCTGACACCAGCCGTAGTCCTTGGTACTCTCGACACGATTCGTCGAACCGGATGGACGGGGCGTGGCGCAGTCCGGTAGCGCGCCTGCTTTGGGAGCAGGTGGTCGGGGGTTCAAATCCCTCCGCCCCGACCAAGTGGAATCGGTACGTCTCCGACTGCCTCTCTCGCGCGCTACGCGAATAATCCTTCCACCGACAAGTAGCGCTCTCCGGTGTCGTAGCAGAAGGCGAGGACGCGGCTGCCACCGGCCATCTCGGGGATCTTCTTGGCGACTGCGGCGAGCGCAGCGCCCGAGCTCG
>DATKHQ010000211.1:0-26861 GCA_035510175.1 Candidatus Sulfotelmatobacter sp.
GTCCCCGCTCCCGGCACCTACGTGCTGGCCGGGACGCGGATCGACGACGTCGCTCTCGCGGTCCGGTCGGTGGGGCGGAACGGGGAGCGCTCGATCGCGGTCGCACTCGAGCCGGTGGTGCGAAAGCCCGCGGGCGGCCCGCCCCCGGCCAAGTGACGGCGTAGAATCGCTTCCCCGTGAGCGAGACGAAGACATTCCGTCCCGTGGACGAGCAGCTCGACCTGCTCGCGCGAGGTGCCGTCGACCTCGTGACGCCGGAGGAGCTCGGCAAGAAGCTCGAGCGCTCCCGCGCCACGGGCGTTCCGCTCACCGTCAAGGTCGGGTTCGACCCCACCGCGCCCGACATCCACCTCGGTCACACGGTCCTGCTGCGCAAGATGCGCCACTTCCAGGACCTCGGCCACCGGGTGATCTTCCTGATCGGGGACTTCACCGGCCTGATCGGCGATCCGACGGGGCGGTCGAAGACGCGCCCGCCGCTCACGCGCGAGCAGATCGCCGCGAACGCCGAGACGTACAAGAGGCAGTGCTTCAAGGTGCTCGATCCGGCGGCCACCGAGGTGCGGTTCAACTCGGAGTGGCTCGGCGCGCTCGGCTCGGAAGGATTCGTCCGGCTCGCCGCGACGTACAACGTGGCGCGCATGCTCGAGCGCAAGGATTTCCGCGAGCGCTACGCCGCGGGGGTCCAGATCTCGCTCCACGAGTTCCTCTACCCGCTCGCGCAGGCGTACGACTCGGTGTTCCTGAAGGCCGACGTCGAGCTGGGGGGCACGGACCAGCTCTTCAACCTGAACGTCGGCCGCGACATCATGCCGGACTACGGCCTCCCGCCGCAGGTCGTGCTCACGATGCCGCTCCTCGAGGGGCTCGACGGACACGAGAAGATGTCGAAGTCGCTCGGCAACACCGTCGGCGTCGAGGAGGACCCGGCCTCCGCGTTCGGCAAGCTCATGTCGATCTCCGACGACCTGATGTGGCGGTACTACGCCCTCTGCACGGACCTGTCGGAGCCCGGCCTCGAGGAGATGAAGCGGCTCGTCGCCGAAAAGACCCTCCACCCGAAGAAGGCCAAGCAAGGGCTCGCGATGCGCATCCTCGCGGACTTCCACGGCGAGGCGGCCGCACTCCGGGCGCTCGAGCAGTTCGAGCGCGTCTTCACCGCGGACGGGGTGCCGGACGACGTGCCGGAGCACCCCATCGCTCTCGAAGGCTCCCGCGCGTTTCTCCCGAAGCTGCTCGTCGACTGCGGCCTGGCCAGGTCGAACAGCGAGGCGATGCGCGTGATCGCACAGGGGGGTGTTGCACTCGACGGCGCCAAGGTCGCTCCGGGGACGCGCGAGATCGACGTCGCGGACGGAGCCACCGTGCTGATCAAGGTCGGCAAGCGTCACTTCGCCCGGGCGACGTTCACCACCGCACGCCGAGGCGGTACGACAGCTTGACCTCCTTCCCCTTGGGCACGGGGACCTCGAACTCGAGCGTCTGCTGATCGACCTTCTTTCCGGGAAGGCTCGAGGACAGAAGCGTCCAGTCCCCTCCGACCGGCTCGCGGACCGTGACGGCGACGTCCTCGTCCTTCCGGTTGCGCAGCGAGATCGTCCACGCGGTCTCGACCTGGCGCGGGCTCACCGCCTTGTAGTCGGTCTGGGAGCGCTCGGCGACGACGTCGAAGGCGTCGCCGACGTGCAGGCGGACCATCTCGTCCTTCGGGGTGTGGTCGATCGAATCCTCGCCGACGAACTGCTCCGCACCGGACTTGTCCTTCTTGTAGACCCGGACGGTCCCCTTGGGGAGCGGCATGCCCAGGCCTCCGGCCTGCTCGTTCTTTATCTCGAGGACGACGGCGACCTTCTGATTCTGCGAGCCCGTTCCGAAGTTGTTGCGGAAGTAACCGGTGTCGCCCGTGAGCAGGAGCTTCTTCGTCACCGGAACCGAAGGGGCGGAGAACAACGAGAGCTGCTTGGTCTGGTTGTCCTTCACGGTCGTCGGGCGGTCGAGCGTGTAGAGATGGTACTCGAAGAACGACTCCTCCTGGAACTGCGGCGCGGCGGCGGCGCGCCCCATCGCGGCCTTTGCCTCGTACTGCATGAGGGCCTGCGGCGTCACGCGGCGCACGTCCCCCGCGACGAGCTTGAGCGTCGCGTCGGCGAAGCTCGCGCCGGAGTGGTTGTCCACGGTGACCCAGCCGGACAGTCCGGCCCTGCGATCGTCGGCGTCGACGACGGCGACGTAATCGGCGGACCAGTTCATGCCGTCGGTCAGGTAGGACACCTCGGCGGGGGCGCGTCCGCTCTTGCCCGCGTCGAGCGTCCAGACGAGCGTCGGCCTGGCGACGAGGTCGGCGGGGACGTCGGGGAGCGTGACGCGTCCCGCCTGCCCGAGAACGATCCGGTCGCCGATCCGGTACACCGGGCCCCCGTTGGTCGAAAGGAGCTTCGCCTGGACCGTGCGCGTCGTCAGGTCCTGCGCCTGCTCGACGATCTCCACGTCGCGCCCCACGTATTTCTCCATCAGCTTGTCGGGGGAGATCAGGTCGTACTCGTAATTCTGCTCCAGGACGGCGGGGCCGCCTTGCGCCAGCGGCTGCACGTGGACGGTGCGCGGGTTGATCTGGGAGGGGACGTCCATGAACCGCAGCGTTCCCGTTCCCGCCCGGTCCAGCTCGAGCGTCCGGGTCTCGCGCACGAGCGCCAGATTCTGGTTGTAAACGGTGACGGCGACCGACGTGCGGTCCGCGGCGGTGCTGTCGGGAAACGGCGGGGTCTTCTCGACCGCGGCCGCACCACTGCCCGCGAGCCCGACGAGGAGAGCCAACAGGGAAGAGCGCATCGGGACCTCCTTGCGGCGTGCTCCGGCCCGCACCGCCGGTCGAGGATTATAGGGACCGGCGGCGGCGCCGTTAGTTCCCGAGCGCCTGCGCCAGGAACGACGCGACCCGGCCGGGATAATCGTCCGGGCGCGGCGTGTTGTGATCGAGCCCGGAGAGCGTCACGAGCGTGACCTTCGTGCGGGCGGCCGCCGACAGGCGCGTCGCGTTGTCGAACAGCACGACGCGATCGGCGTCTCCCTGGAACAGGAGGACGGGAGCGCGCACTCGCGGCATGGCGGCGATCGGCCTGACGCTGCCGGGATCGTAGCTCGCCCGCCACCCCGCGACGTCCAGCAGAAGCGGGGCGAGGACGGCGGGCGGGACGTGGGAGGACCGCATCACGTGGGCGACGACCTCCGCGAGGTCCGCATACGGGCTGTCGAGAACCACCGCCTTCACCCGTGCGTCGTCGGCGGCCTCCAGGATCGCGGCCGCCCCCCCCATGCTCCGCCCGCCGACCGCGAGCCGGAGCGGATCGACGTCGGAGCGCGCCGCCAGCGCGTCCAGCGCGCTCCGGAGATCGGCGGCCTCGTGCGCCCCGAGGGTGATGACGTCGCCGTCGCTGTCTCCGCGTCCGGTGAAGTCGAACAGCAGCTGGGCGATCCCCGCCTCGTGGACCGCGGGGGCAACCGGGTACCAGTGCCTCCGGTCGGCGGCGTTTCCGTGCCCCCAGGCGATCGCCGGCGCGCGGGCGATGCCCTTCGCTCCCGGGGGGACATACCAGCCTCTCAGGATCAGCCCCTCCGCGTTCCGGAACGTCACATCCTCGTAGGGGAGCCCGGCGTCCGCGGGGCTGACCGGCCGCACCACGACCTTGACGTCGGCCAGGAGGGTCGTCTCCCCGGCCGGCGGCCTCCCGCGCCGCAACTCCATCCGGATCGACCCGCCCTCGCCGGCGCTCCGGACGCGCGCGACGAGCTGGTCTTCCGTCGGAGAGCGGACGTCGTCGACCGCGACGATGCGATCGCCCGCGCGGACGCCGGCGTCATGCGATGGCCCCGCCGCCCGCTCGACGATCAGGGCACCGCCCTCCGCCCGGAAGGTCAGGCCGATCGTCGGACGCGCGGACTCGGAGATGCGCGGGCGCGGCGGAGCGATCAGCTGCCCGGACAGGTGGACGACGGCAGCCGCGAGGCCCGCCAGCACGAGAACGCCTCCGAGAATCCACCGGTCGAGCCGGGTCAGCGCGACCGGAACGCGTACGCGCCTCAAGGTCGGACCTCCGGACTTGTCACGCTCGCCGTCACCGGTTACCTTCCGCGCCGGACGGAGCTTAACCCCAAATGACCTCCTGTCTGGAATGGCTGGAATGCTCGCGGTGCGGCGCGGCGGTCTCCCTGGAGGCCGCGGGGGTGTGCGCGTGCGGCGGGATCCTGCTCGCCCGGTACCGGCTCGACGAGGCGGGGCGGACGATGACGCGCGCCTCGATCGCCTCGCGGGGGCCGACGATGTGGCGCTACGCGGAGGTCCTCCCGGGATCCGACGATCCGGTCACCCTTGGGGAAGGGATGACGCCGCTGCTGCGGCTGCGGTTCATCGAGCGGGAGCTCGGAGCACAGGCGATCTGGCTGAAGGACGAGGCGCTCGAGCCGACCGGCTCGTTCAAGGCGCGCGGGATGGCCCCCGCGATCACGATGGCGCGAAACGCGGGGGCGCGCCGGGTCGCGCTGCCCTCCGCCGGAAACGCGGGGAGCGCGGCGGCGGCGTACGCGGCGCTCGCGGGTCTCGCGGTGGACCTGTTCCTGCCCGCCGACACGCCGGAGCCGTTCTTCCTCGAGGCGGCGGCGTTCGGCGCGCGCGTCCACCGGATCGCGGGGGACATCGGGGCCTGCGGCCGCGCGATGCGGGCGCATCCCGATGCGGGCCGCTGGACCGACCTGTCGACTTTCCGCGAGCCGTACCGGTGCGAAGGGAAGAAGACGCTCGGATATGAGATCGCCGAGCAGCTCGGCTGGACGCTCCCGGACGCCATCGTCTATCCGGCCGGCGGCGGAACGGGTCTCGTCGGCATGTGGAAGGCGTTCGCGGAGATGGAAAGCCTCGGACTCGTGCCCAAGGGGCCGCGCCCGCGCATGATCGCCGTCCAGGCCGAAGGGTGCGCGCCGATCGCCGGCGCGTTCGCCTCCGGTGCGGCCGAGCCGGCGGCGGTGACGGCGCCGTTCACCTACGCGTGCGGGCTGCGGGTCCCGGCGCCGCTCGCGGGATCGCTCGTGCTGGCCGCGGTGCACGCGTCGAACGGGTGCGCGATCGCCGTCTCCGACCGGGAGATGGCGCGCGGGCAGGTCGACCTCGCCCGCGGCGAAGGGGTCTTCGCCTGCCCGGAAGGCGGCGCGACGCTCGCGGCCGCCCGCGCGCTCCTCGCGGCGGGCCTGCTCTTGCCGTCCGAACGGATCGTCCTGTTCAACACGGCCACCGGGCTCAAGGTTCCCTCGATCCCGGGTCTTTCGACCTCGTGACCCGCGTGCCCGCGCGGTGCCGGGACGCCCACACGCACCTGTCCGCGGGCGCGGTCGAGCGGCGCGGGCTGGACCTCACCGTCGCCACGACGATCGAGGATCTCGCCGGGCGCGTGCGGGAGGCCTCGCGGCGGCTGCCGCCGGGAGAATGGCTTCGCGGTTGGGGCTGGCGGGGCGAGCTGTCCGGCGACCTCGCGGCGTTCGACGGGCACCTCGCCGCCGCGACCGGCGGCCGCGCGGTCGTCCTCGCACGGCGGGACGGCCACGCCGCCTGGCTGAGCGCCCAGGCTTCGGCCGCTCTGGGCGAATCCGGGGCAGGACTCGTCGAGGACGCGGCGTACGACGCGTTGCGCCGCGCTCTCCCCGCTCCGGGCGAGCGGACGGCGGACGAGGCGATCGGGCGGCGCGTGGAAGCGATCCGCGGCACGGGGGTCGCGTCGGTGGACGACTTCGTCGAGATCTGGGGACCTGCCGCCTGGGCGCGCGCGCCGCTCGACGAGCTCGACTTCTCCGTCGGCCTCTGGCTCCCCGCGAGCACGCCCGCGGCGGAGGCCGAAGCGATCCGCCGCGCGATGCCCCCGGATCATCCCCGTCTGGCGGTCCGCGGCGCGAAGATCTTCCTCGACGGCACGCTGGGCGCGCGCACGGCGGCCCTGTCGTTCGATTACGCCGATCGCCCCGGGCACGCGGGCCGCCTGCTCCTCTCGGTCGAGGAATTGCGCGCTCGCGCCGAGGAGTGGGCGCGTCGCGGATGGCCGGTGGCCGTGCACGCGATCGGCGACCGCGCGGTCACCGCGGCTCTCGACGTGCTCGAAGCTCTTCCACGTCCCGCATGGGGGAGGCACCGGGTCGAGCACGCGCAGGTCGTCTCGCGCTCCGATCTCCCGCGCTTCGCCGCGGCGGGGATCGTCGCCTCGCTGCAGCCCGGGCACTGGCGTGACGATCTCCCGTGGACACGCGCGCGCCTGGGCGGGGCCGCCGGGATCGTCGTCCACCCCCTGGGGTCCCTGCTCCGTGCCGGCGCTCCGGTCGTGCTCGGCTCCGATTGGCCGGTGTCGTCGATGCGCCCGTCCGATCTGGTTCTCTCCGCGACCGATCCCGGGCGCGGGGACCAGGCGGTGAGCGCCGCCGCGGCGTGGCGTCTGCTCGACGCGGCCTCGGGTCCGTGGCCCGCCTGATACACTTCGCCCGCGCCATGGGCGACCAGATCTTCGTCGAAGGGATCAAGTTTCACGGCTTTCACGGGCTGACCAAGCTCGAGCGCCAGGTCGGCGTGCGCCTGTCCGTCGACGTCACTCTCGAGCTCGATCTCGAGACGTCGGGGCGCTCGGACCGGATGGCGGACACGCTCGACTACGGCGCCGTGCACAAGACCGTGATCGAGGTCGGCCGCGGCCGGTCGTACAAGCTCCTCGAGACGTTCGTCCGGACGCTCCTCGACGAGCTGCTCGCGCGATTCGAAGCGGAGCGGGTCACCGTCCGTGTCCGCAAGGAAACTCCCGTCCTCGACGGCATCGTCGACGCGGTGGGCGTGCAGATGACCCGCACCCGCGCGGGACGCGCGTCGTGATCGTCAAGAGGACGTTCGAGTTCGAGGCCGCGCATCGCCTCCCACATCATCCGGGGAAGTGCCGCGAGCTTCACGGCCACTCCTATCGCCTCGTCGTGTCGGTCCAACGGCCCGTCGACCCGGGAACCGGCCTGGCCGTCGACTTCGCCGACGTCAAGGCCGCCGTCCGGCGCGAGGCCGTCGACCGTCTCGACCATCGCCTCGTCAACGAGCTGATCGACAACCCGACCGCCGAGAACATGGCCGTCTGGATCTGGGAGCGCGTGGCCGCCTCCCTTCCGGGGCTCGTCGAGATCGAGCTGTACGAGACGCGAGAGTGCTCGGTCGTCTACCGGGGAGAGTGACGATGGACACCGCCAAGATGGAGGCCGGGATCCGGCTGTTCCTCGAAGGGATCGGCCCGGCCGCCGGCCCTTCCGACGTCGCGGAGACCCCCGCGCGCGTGGCGCGCGCCTGGGCCGATGACCTGATCGCCGGGTACGCCGTCGATCCCGCGTCCGAGCTGACCTGGACCGACGCGCCGGAGGGCTGCGGCCCGGTGCTCGTGCGCGACGTCCGCTTCGCGTCGGTGTGCGTCCACCATCTGCTCCCGTTCGCGGGCGAAGCACACCTGGCCTACCTCCCGAGGCACCGCCTGGCGGGTCTTTCGAAGCTCGGCCGCGTCGTCGACGCGTGGTCGCGGAGGCTTCAGATCCAGGAGCGGTTGACCGAGCAGATCCGCGCCACGCTCGATGCCGTCCTCGCCCCCCGGGCCTCGGTCGTGCTGCTCGAGGCGGAGCACACGTGCATGACCCTTCGCGGCGTCCGGAAGGAGGGGAGCCGGCTGACAACACTCTCGGCCGGCGGCGCGTGGGCGTCCGATGCCGCGGCCCGGCGCGAGATCCTCGATCTCCTCGCACCCGGGCGGCGGGGCCCCACCCCGAGCGCGTGAGACGCCTCCGCCTCGCCGCTGCGGCGGCCGCCGTGTTGGCGCTCGGGTCTGCCCCGGCGCACGCGGCCGAGGCCCTGGACGACGCGATCCGCAAGGCGGCGGCCGCGGTCAACCCGGCCGGAGCGCTCTACCGTGTCGGGCTCGACGTGGGCCATCGCGTGCTCCTCTCCTCGGACCGGCCGTTCACCATCGTCGACCCGGCGACGGGCAAGGCGGCGTGGCGCGACGCCTACACGGGGGAGACGGCGCTGATCGCCGACGGAGGTCCGGAAGGGGAGCCGGCCACCGTCTTCCGGATCCAGGTGGCCGCGTTCGGCGACGCGGCGGCGGCGGAGGCGGAGCGGGCCGACCTCGAGAAGCGCTTCGGCGCTCCGGCGGTGAGCCGGTTCGTGCCCGACCGGGGCTCCTGGCGGGTGAGGATCGGCGAGGCGCGCGAGCGCGCAGGACTTCAGACGCTGATGGCCAAGCTGCGCGATGCGGGACGCACCGGGATGTGGGTCGCGGAGGAGCCGCAGGCGGCGAGCGGGCCGGTCACGCTCCGGATCGTCGACGCGTCGTGGAACAGCGCGGCCGCACCCGGACCGCGACTGCTGGCGCTTCCGGCTGCGGGCGCGCTCGTCGCGGTCAACGGGAAGCCGTATCGCGGCGCGATCGAGGTGCGCGTCGACGCGTCGGGGCGCCTGCGCGCGATCGACTGGATCGAGCTCGAGTCCTATCTGCGCGGCGTCGTGCCCTCCGAGCTCGGCCCGGAGGTGTGGCCTCAGATCGAGGCGCTGAAGGCGCAGGCGGTCGCGGCGCGGACGTACGCGGTCGCGAACCGCGGCCAGTTCGACGACGACGGATACGACATCTGCGCGACGCCGCGCTGCCAGGCATACGGGGGAGCCTCGGCCGAGCACCCGCTCTCCGATCGGGCCGTCCTCGCCACGGCGGGGGAGATCGCCACCTGGCAGGGGAAGCCGATCGACGCGCTCTACACCGCCACCTGCGGGGGGCACACCGAGGACGCCGCCCTCATCTTCCCCGAGCAGGCGGCGCCCTACCTGCTCGGCGTGTCCTGCCGGGCCGAGGACGCGGGGCTGTCCCGCTTGCGCGCCACGCTCCAGGGGGCTCCTCCGGCTCCGCCTCCGGACGGTGCCACCGCGGACGGCGTGCGCGACCTCGCACTCCTCTCCGCGGCCGGTGTCTTCGGGACCGTGCCCTCGCGCGGCTGGCCGAAGGACCTGAGCCGCCCGCTGTCCGCCGCCACGCTGCGGGCGTGGACGGACGCACTCGCGCGGCTGTCGGGCCTGCCCGCGCCGCAAGGCGCTCCCCTCGCACCCTCCACGCTGCCGCGGGCGGCGTTGGCCCTCGCCCGGGACCTCGGGTGGGAGGAGCGGGCGCGCGTGCTCGCCGCCGACTCGGACCTTCCGGCGATGGCTCGCGACCGCCGCATCGACGCCTTGCCTCCCGAGGAGCGTCGCGCGCTCGCGTATCTGGCGTCGCAGGGAGCGCTGTCTCCCGGAGCGGACGGCCGGTGGGAGCTCGACCGCGCGCCCACCGGTGCCGTGCTGGCGTTGGCGCTCGCGCGGATCGGAGATGCATACGACGCGTTCGGGCTCGAGGAGGCCACCGTGACCGGATCCGACGGCCGTTCGGTGGTGCTGCTGCGCAAGAAGGAGTCGGGTCCGGTCCCGCTGGCTCCCGCCGCGCGTCTGTTCACCGCGGCGGGGAGCAAGGAGTATCCGGTCGCCGAGCTGTCGCTCTGGCCGGGCGACAAGATACGGATGCACCGGGACGCCTCGGGACGCATCGATTTCCTCGAGCTCAAGCCGCCGCTCAAGGGGGTCTCCGACGACCGCTTCGCGGTCGTGTACTCGTGGGAGGTCCGGCGCAGCGGTGCCGAGCTTCAGGAGGCGATCGACAAGCGGGTCGCGGTCGGAACCCTTCTCGACCTCAAGGTGAAGCGCCGGGGCGCCTCGGGACGGATCGTCGAGCTCGAGGTCGTCGGGTCGAAGGCCACGACCCTCGTCAAGGGATTCGACGTCCGGAACATCCTCGACCTGCGCGAGAGCCTGACCGTCATCGAGCTGCAGCGGGACGCCGCGGGGCACGTCGTCTCGGCGGTCTTCGCGGGAAAAGGGTGGGGGCACGGCGTCGGCCTCTGCCAGGTCGGCGCCTACGGCATGGCCGTCCGGGGGGCCGATTACAAGACCATCCTGTCGCATTACTACACGGGAATCGCCCTGGCGCCGATCTCCGGGCTCGCCCCGGGCGGTCCTGTTGGCTCCCGCTGAGGCCGCGCCTATGTTCTCTTCGAGCCCCCTGACGGGGGAAGAGGAGGCGGGCGGTGGGTGGAGGTCTGATGGCGACCGGCGCCGGGCTCGTGGCGCTGACGATCGCCTGCTGGGTCGCCGAAGCGGCAGGCTGGCTCGCCGCGGGCTCGACCGACAGGCTCTCGCAGCCGAGCGCCAAGCTCGGGGTGGTGCTCCTGGCCGCGGGGCTCGCGCTGCGCCTTGTCTCGCCGGTGAGGCGACGGCTCCAGTCGGGGCGTTGCGTCCGCTGCGGGAGCGCGGTGCTTCCCGGCCACCTCTACTGCTCGGTCCACCTCCAGGACAACGTGAACACCTGGAGAGACGAGACGCGGGAGCAGGCCTCGAGCCGGCTGGGCCGCCGCGGCTGACGAGGCCGGAGCCCCCGGTTTCTATTCTCGTCCTCGTCGGACCCACGGGAACCGGTAAGTCCGAGCTCGCGATCGACCTCGCGACCGCGCTGGACGGCGAGGTCGTCTCCTGCGACGCGATCCAGGTTTACCGCGGGCTCGACGCCGCCACCGCGAAGCCGGAGGCCAAGGATCGCCGCCGCGTGCCGCACTGGATGATCGACGTCGCGGATCCCGCGACCGACTTCTCGGTCGCCGATTACGTGCGCGGCGCCGACGCGGCCATCGCCGCGATCGCCGCGCGGCGGCGGGTGCCGATCGTGACCGGCGGGACGGGAATGTATCTTCGCGGGCTCCTCAAAGGGCTCGTTCCCGCTCCCGCGCGGGACGTAGCACTCCGGGAGCGCCTCCGTGGGCTGACCGCGCGCTACGGTGCGCCGCGAGTGTGGCGCCTTCTCCGTCGGCTGGACCCCGCGAGCGCCGCGCGGGTGGGAGCCACGGACACGCAGCGCATCGTCCGGGCGCTCGAGCTCGTCTATGCGGGCGGCGCTCGCTGGAGCGACCGGCTCGCGCAGGACGGGGCCTGGGGGCGCTCCGCCGAGCGGTATCGCGCGCTGAAGTTCGGTCTCGCCATGGAGAACTCGCTGCTCGCGGCGCGGCTTGGCGAGCGCGTGGGGCGGTTCTTTTCCGCGGGCCTCGTCGAGGAGGTGCGCGGACTCCTCGGCGCCGGGCTCCCGCCCACCGCAAATGCGCTGAAAGCAATCGGCTACCGGGAGGTCGTCGCGGCGATCCGCGGGGGCACCGATCCTGCGGACACGCGCGCCGCAATCGAGCTCGCGACGCGCCGGTACGCGAAGAGGCAGCGCACGTGGTTCCGCTCGGAGGAAGGGGTCAGTTGGCTCGACGCGGCGCAGGATCGCCCGTCGCTGGCCGCGACGATAGCGGCGGCGTGGAAGAGGTTCGCTCCGGACGGCGTGCCCGGGAAGACGTGTTAGGATCGATCGGCGAGGACGTCGCGCGCGGGAGGTCCCGATGGAGAGTGACACCGGGGGCATCCAGAACGAGTTCTTCAACCGGGCCCGCAAGGAGCGCACGCAGGTCACGGTCTTCCTCGCGAACGGCAAACGGTTGATCGGGCGCATCAAGGCGTTCGACAAGTTCACCGTGCTGCTCGACACGCACTACGGCGACCAGATCGTCTTCAAGCATGCGATCTCGACCGTCGGTCCCGCCCGCTCGACGACGAGCGAGGAGGAGGTCCCGGCGCCCCGGGATGCCGCACAGCACGTCTAGGACGCGCTGAAGGCTGTCGCCTACCGCCTGAAGAAGCCCTTCTTGTCGGCCTCGCCGGCGGCGGCCGCAGCCGGGGCCGAGGACGCCGACAGCTCGCGGATGCGCGCGTTCAGGCGGTCGATCTTCGCCTCGTACTCCTGCCGCACGAGCGCGATCTGTCGCCCGAGCCGCTCGTTCTCCGCGCGAAGCGCGGCCTCGTCCGGCGCCGCCGGCCGCCCCTCGCGGTCCGAGAGGGCCTCGCGCAGGCGCTCGATCTCGAGGTCCTTGTCCTGGAGGTCCTGGCGCACGCGCTCCTGCATCTCGTCGTAGAGCTTCTTGATCTCCTGGAGCTCCTGAATCTTGGAGAAGTCGCTCAATGGCTGGGCCATCCCGTCTCCCTCCTCGTCCGTGCGTGCGTCGGCGGCGTAGAGGATCTTGCGAAGCATCAGGTCCAGATCGCCCGGCCGCGTCGAGGTGGCCAGCGCGACCTCCCGCGTGACCACGCCGTGGAGGACGAGCGCCGCGAGCGACTGGTTCATCGACTGCATGCGGTGGTAGACGACGGAGGACTCGATCTCCTCCTCGAGCGCCTCCAGAGTTCCCTCGGCGATCAGCTTCGCGACCCGCGGCGTCTGGGTCAGGACTTCGACCGCGGCGACGAGCCCGACTCCGTCGGCCCGCTCGACGAGCTTCATCGAGACGATCCCCTGGAGGACGTTCGCGAGCTGCTGCCGGATCTGTCGGTGGCTGCCCTCGGGGAAGAGGTCGATGATGCGGTCGATCGTCTGGGCGGCGCTGTTGGTGTGCATCGTCGAGAAGACGAGGTGCCCGGTCTCCGCCGCGGTCAGGACGGTCTGGATCGTCGGGAGGTCGCGCATCTCGCCGACCATGATGATGTCGGGGTCCTGCCGGAGGGCGTTGCGCAGCGCCGCCTGGAAGCTGGGCGTGTCCGTGCCGACCTCGCGCTGGGTCACGGCACCCGCGCTGTCCTTGAGCAGGTACTCGATCGGATCCTCGATCGTGACCAGGTGGTCGGTTCGCGCATCGACGATCAGGCGCATCAGCGCGGCGAGCGTCGACGACTTCCCGGAGCCCGTCGGGCCGACGATGAGGACGAGCCCCTGCTGCAGGGTCGCGAACGAGGCGAGGATGTCGGGGAGCCCCCAGTCCTCGAGCGTCGGGAACTCGAAGGGCACGCGCCGGAAGACGACGGCGAGCGTGCCGCGCTGGACGAACACCGACGCGCGGAAGCGCGAGATCCCGGCGACGCTGTGGCCGAAGTCCACCGCGCACTGCTCGTCGAGCTGGCGCTTGAGGCGCTCGGGGAGCATCCCCTCGATGAGCTTGCGCAGCGTGTCGGGGGAGAGCGGCTCGGTCGCGATCGGGACGAGCTTCCCCTTGATGCGCAGGAGCGGAGGACGCATCGGCTTGAGGTGAAGGTCGCTCGCCTCCTGATCCACCGCGTAGCGGAGCAGGTCGTCGATCGTCATCGTCTCCTCGTGCCCCGCGGGGCGGCCCAGGGAACATAGGGACCGGGGTCGCCCCGGGTCAAGCGGCGGTTTGACGGCCCTTTCGAAGCTGGGCTATAAGCCGCACGGCATGGGCACGGAGGATCTGAAGACTCGGGTCGGGAATTGGACCCTCGCCAACCAGCTGACCTTCCTCCGGCTGGCGGCGATTCCGTTCTTCATCCTCGCCGTGCTCGAGGCGCGATTCACGCTGGCGCTCGGGATCTTCATCGCCGCGGGCGTGACGGATCTTCTCGACGGCCTGATCGCGCGGGTCTTCAAGCAGCGCACCAAGCTCGGCGCCTACCTCGACCCGGCGGCGGACAAGCTGCTGCTGACCGCGGGATTCGTGCTGCTCACCCGCTATCCGAACCTGTTCCAGAGCATCGCGATGACGAACCGCATCCCGATCTTCCTGACGATCCTCGTCATCAGTCGGGACGTGCTGATCGTCTCGACGGCGTGGATGCTGCACCTGGCGTACGGCGAGACCCGGTTCCGCCCGTCGCTCGCCGGGAAGATCGCGACCGGCACCGAGCTGGTCACGATCGGAATCGTTCTGCTCTTCAACGCGCTCGGGCGCGCGCATCCGATCGTGCGGGTCGCGATCGGCACGACCCTCGTGACGATCCTCGTCTCGGGATTCCACTACATGTGGCGGACCGTGGCCCTGGTCCGCGCGCGGGGCGCCGACGCCGAAGGGCCGGAGCCATGAGCGCCCCCGCTCTTCTGGACCTCGACGACGAGACCAGGCGCGCGCTCGAGCTCGATGCGGTCCTGACGTTCGCCGCCTCGTTCGCGGCCTCCGCCCCCGGCCGGAGGCTCATCGCCGGCACCATCCCGTCCGCGGACCGCGCGCACCTCGCCGCCGAGCACGAGGCGGTGGCCGAGGCCGCGCGCCATCTCGAGCGCTGGGGACGCTTCGTCCCGGGGGGGCTTCCCGATCCGAGCCCGTGCCTGGCCTCGCTCTCGGTCGACGCGCTCGACGTCGAGGCGATGCCGCTTAGGGATCTCGCGAGCGTCCTCCTCGAGGCGGGCGCCTTGAAGGCGCGTCTCGCGGCGATCCCCGAGCTCGAGTGCGCCGGCCTCCGCGCGCTCTCGCGCGAGATACCCGACTTGACCCCGCTGGCGCGCCCGCTCGCCGAGCACATCGGGGCCGACGGGCGCCTCGAGGACGACGCCTCGGCGGATCTCCGCCGCATCCGGCACGCGATCGCGCGAACGGGGGAGAGACTCCGCCGGCAGCTCGAGTCGTTCCTCCACGACCCCGCCGCGGCGACGGTCGTGAGGGACGACTTCGTGACGCAGCGGAACGGCCGGTTCGTCATCCCCGTGCGCTCCGATGCGCCGCGCTCGGTCGCGGGGATCGTGCATGCGGCCTCCTCGTCGGGGCAGACGCTGTTCGTCGAGCCGATGGAGTCGGTGCCGCTCAACAACGACCTCGTGCGCCTGGAGGAGGAGGAAGCGGCCGAGCGCCTCCGCATCCTGCGGGGCTGGGCCGACCGGCTCCGCTCCCGCCTGCCGGAGGTGCGCGCGGCGGTCGAGACGCTCGCGCGGGCGGACTCGCTCCAGGCCCGGGCGCTGTTCGGCCGCGCGATCGACGGAGTCGGTCCGGCGCTCGTGGGGGAGGATCGCTTGAGCCTGCGCGAGGTCCGGCACCCGCTGCTCGACCGGCGCCTGAGGGAGGCCGGCGGGCGTTGCGTGCCGATCACCGTCGCCCTCGACCCGTCGGATCGGGTCCTCGTCATCTCGGGGCCGAACACGGGGGGCAAGACGGTGGCACTCAAGAGCATCGGGCTCGCCTCCGTGATGGCCCAGTGCGGGCTGCCGGTGGCGGCCGAGCAGGTAGTCCTCCCCGTGTATCGCCGGATCCGGGCGGACATCGGCGATCACCAGTCGATCGAGGCCGACCTGTCGACCTTCTCCGCGCACGTGCGGGCGGTGGCGCGGTTCGTCGGGGAGGCGGATCCCCCGGCGCTGTTCCTCCTAGACGAGATCGGGACCGGAACCGAGCCCGGGGAGGGCGCGGCGCTCGCCCAGGCGATCCTCGAGAGGTTCCTCCGGCACCGCGTCACAGTGGTGGCGACGACGCACCTCGGCGCTCTCAAGACGTGGGCGTTCGGGGACCCGCGCGTGGAAAGCGCGGCGATGGAGTTCGACGCCGCCACCCTCCGCCCGAGCTTTCGCGTGCTGCAGGGCGCCGCGGGCGCCTCGGCCGGGATCGACGTCGCCTCACGACTCGGCCTCGACCTCGCGCTCGTGGCGCGCGCGCGGGAGCTCGTCGGTCCCGATGCGAGTCGTGCCGAGGCGTCGATGGCGCGCCTGCGCGAGCTGACCGTCGAGCTTGCCGGGCGCGCGGAGGCCGCGGCGCGCGCCGAGGACGATCTGAGGACGCGCGCGGAGGCTCTCGAGCGCGAAGCCCGTGAGGAGGCTGCGCACCGCGAGCAGCACGCCGCGAGGCACCTCGGCGATGCGCTCCGGGAGTTCCGCGAGCACTCCCGCCGCGAGATCGCCGCGATCGAGGACGCGCGCGAGCGGGCCCGCGCGGAGAGGCGCGCGGTCGCGGCGGAATCGCGCCTTGCGACCACCGCCCGGCGCGCGGCCGCGCGGACCGCCTCGAAGCCGCCCGCGGCCGCCGTGGCGCCGTTCGCCCCGGCGCCGGGGCTGCGCGTCCGGATCCTCTCCCTCGACCGCGAGGGGGAGATCCTCTCGATCCGGGGCGATCGCGTCGAGGTGCGGATGGGGCGCGCGACCTTCACGGTGGCACGTGGCGACCTCGGACCGCCGGACGCCCCGGTTCCTGCGAGCCCGGGGACGCCCAGGTTTGCCGGCGCCCGCCCGGGTCCCGCCGCTCGCGATCGCGCGGACGACCTCCCGGGTCCGGCGCCCGAGCTTCACCTCATCGGCCGGACGGTCGACGAGGCGCTTCCCGAGCTCGAGCGCTTCCTGGATGCGGCGGCGCGGGACGAGCGCTCCGAGGTACGCGTCGTGCACGGGCACGGGACCGGCCGCCTGCGCGCCGCCGTGCGGCGCCACCTCGCGAAGCACCCGCTCGTCGCCGCGGTCCGGGCCGGGGGCGCGAGCGAGGGTGGCGACGGGGCGACGGTCGTCACGATGCGCTAGTCGTCGCCACCGCCGAACGTCTCGAGCCAGAAATCGATGTCGCCGGCCCCCTCGGGCTTCTCGGCGCCGGTCTCCCGCGACAGGCGCGCACGGAACTCGCGGACGCTCTCGCTCGCAGCGCCGACCCAGCGCGATTGGTCGGCGAGCGACCTGTCGTTGGTGACGACGGTCCAGCCCCGGGGGTCGCGCTCGGCGCGCAGGAGCTCCAGGATCCGGTGGTCGGCGGAGCGGCCGGCTCCCGAGAAGTGGACGTCCGGGCCGAGGGAGACCCCCGGCGGTGCTACGCCGTCGAACACGACGACGATCCGGCGTCCCTCGCGGGAGGCGAGGCGGCCGATCTCTCGCGCGAGCTGCCGCTTCTCCGCGTCCGAGCGCGTCCGGCCCGGCCACGCACCGAGCAGATTGTCGCCGTCGACGAGCCGCGGCACGGGGTCGCTCCCCTAGGAAGATGAGGAGAAGACCGGGCGGAATCCGCCGTCGTCGCTCTCGTCCACCGCATCTCCGGCGTCCGCCAGCAGCGCCGTGGCCTCGGCGTGACCCGGCTCCCAGCGCAGCGCCTCGCGCGCCATGCGCGCGGCCCGTCCTTTGCGGGCTGACCGGAGGTACATCTTCCCGAGCGTGACGTAGCCGGCGACCAGCGCCGGGGCCATGGTGACCGCCTGGAGGAGGTGGCGCTCCGCCTCGTCGCGACGCCGCGGGTTCGAGGAGAGCACGATGCCGAGCTCGAGCCGGTACTCCGCCTGGCTCGGGTCGAGCTGGACCGCGTTCTCGAGGAAGCCGACCGCCTCGGAGAATTTCCGCTGCCCGGCCAGCGCCCGGCCGCGGAGGAAGTTCTGGCGCGCGAGGTAGCCGGTGTCGCGGCTGGCCGCGGCGGCCTCGGCGGCCGGCCCGGTGAGCGACGCGTCGTACTCCCTCCGATGTTCGGGATCGATCAGCGTGTTGTACGACTCGGTGACGCGCGTGAAGAACTCTTCGAAGCGGGGGAGGAGGTCCGACAGGCCCCCCGAGCGGAAGCGGTCGGGGTGATAGCGGCGGGCCAGGGCGTAGTAGGCGTCGCGGATGCGCTCGCGGCGCGCGGTGCGCTCGACGCCGAGAACGCCGTAGTGGTCCTGCGCGGCCACCATCGCGAGGCGCCCCAGGCACTCGTCGCGGGTGAGGGGGCCTTCCTTTCCGAAGCTCAACCGGGCCTGGCGCGATTCCGCGTCCTCGGGCTGGAGCACGTCGATCAGGAGCAATCCGTAGATCATGCGGAGCGTCGGCTCCTCTCCCTCCGGCGATCCGGCGACGATCGCCGCCAGCTCCGTCTCGCCGTCGGCGCGGGCGAGCAGGTAATCGCCGAGCCGGCCGACCTCCAGGCCGTCGGGAAGCGTCTCGGCCGCGACCGGACGGAAGTCGGGGGGGCCGATGCGGATCCGCAGGGCGTCGACGCTGGCGGGGTAGCGCTTGACGTGGGCGAGCACCAGCGACCGCGGGTCCACGCGCGCGACGATCTCGCCTTCGAGGCGCGGCGTCCCGACCTCGGCCGAGGTCGTTCCGTCGGGCCACTCGAGGCTCGAGGAGAACAGCTCCTGGATGAGGCGGGTCATCGCGAGCTTGAGCGCGTCCACTCCGACCTGCCCCGAGTCGACGAGCACCTCCGGGATCTTCTTGCCGGTGCGCGTCGCTTCTTCCGCGGCGGCGGCGAGGGCCGCGCCCGGGACGACCTCGCGGCGCGCGAGGTACTCCGAGAACTGCTCCTCGACCAGGTTCGACGCGACGAAGACAAGCGCTCCCCGGTCCACGCAGAACAATCGCCGCAGCTTCCCCGAGGTGGCCGTGACGATGCCCGAGCGGCCGGTCGCCGCCATCTGGCAGAGCGTGTGCGTGAACGCCCGGTCCCGAGACACGGGCCGGGTCGCCTCGCGCTTCACTCGCTTCCCCCTTCGTGAAGCGAATCCGCCCAGCGCCGCGCGAGCTGCTCGTAGTCCTCGCCGTAGACGGCCTCGAGGGCCGCGTCCATGCTCATCCCCTCGCCGAGGTGCCCCAGCACGGCGACCACCGCCTCGAACCCCCGGTTGGCGATGAGCGACCGGGTGAACGAGAGCGCCGCCGGGTACGAGAAGGCCTGGTGCGGCCACGTGGTCGGGTCGTCCGCGCGCACGGTCGATGCGAGGTGCGCCGCGTCGGCGCTCCGGAGCGTCCGCGGCTCCTCGACCTGCGCGAGCCCCTCCTGGAGCCAGCGTGGGCAGGCGCCGCGCGTTTTCGCGTGGACGACCGCATGCGTCAGCTCGTGCTTCAGGACGCGGCGGGCGTCGCCGTCGAGAGACTTCAAGCCGGCGAGCGGGACGCGGATCTTGCCGTCGAACAGCCCCGCCACCTCGGGGCCGAGACGGGTGACGTCCCGGAACGCCTGCTGCGGGTAGAGCAGGACGGTGATCGGCTGACCGGGGGCTTCGTGGAACGCCCCGGTCAGCTCGGTGTAGGCGTCCTCGAGGAAGTCGCTGATCGCCGAGACGAGGTCCTGATCCACCGAGCCGTCGTACTTGACGTTGAAGTGAGGCGCCGCCGTGAACCGGTAGTCGCGGCCGGCCGCGATCTCCCGCTCGGCCTTCTCGATCTTGTCCCGCACGCGGTCGTTGGCGTCGGCGCGGAACGATTCGGTCCACGCGGCCAGCGCGTCCTCGACCCGCTCCTCGCGGTTGCGCAGGTCGCCCAAGATCTCGTTGAGGCGGGGATCGGCGGGTTTCCGGACGAGGCCGTCGAGCACGACCGGGAGCGCCATCGCGTCCCGGCCGAGGGCCATCTCGGCCGCCGCGTACCCGACCCGTGGTCCCGGCTCGTCGGGCACCGCCTGCATCACCGCGTAGAACCGCTGCACCGCGATCTCGAAGTCGCGCGCGCCCAGCGCCTCGTTGCCTTCCTTCATCAGGCGCGCCGCCTCCGGGTCGGACCGCGTCGGCCCGTGCGTCGCGGCGGCGGGAGCGGCGGGAGAGCGCTCCGCAGGCTTCGGGCTCGGCGTCGCCGCGCCGGGCGTCCGCTCCACCGACACGAGGGACTTGGCGGGCAGGCGGATCGTCCCTTCCGGCGATTCGATCAGGAGGGTGTCGCCGTCGATCGACCAGTGGTCGGTGTCGATGGTCCCTCCGCTGTCGAGATGAAGCCGGTCCGCGCGCGCCGCGGGGGCGGACAGCAAGGCGGTGCCCAGCGCGAGCGCACCCGCGAGCCGCCGCGCGCTCACGGGAGGACCTTCGCGATCTCGACCGAGCGCACGGGCCCCGCCGATCGCAGGCCGGGGGGAAGATCCCGGCAGGCGGCCGCATCCTTGGCGGTGGCGTAGGCGCCCCAGCAGACGCGAAAGCACGACGACCCGTTCAGCTCCGTCGGGAGCACGTACAGCTTCGGCGAGCCCTTCGCCGACGAGACGCACCGGGACACCGTCTCGGCCTTGCAGGCCACCACGACCTGAGCCGTCCAGGATCCCGAGGCGCGCCGGATCCGGTCGGCATCGGCGAGCGCGCGATCGGCGAGACCGGCGAGGTGCGGGTCCGCCGGGACCGGAGTCACGGACGCGGCTTTGCGCACCGGTGCGGGAGGGGGCTCGATCGGCGGGGGCGCCTGCTCGACAGGTGCGACCGCCGGCTCGGAGAGCGGCGGTGCTTCGGGAGCGGTCCCCGCCGGCGCCGCCGTGGCGGGAGGCAGGGCGCCCGCATCGGCGGGCTGCTCGTGCAGCGGCCCGGAGCGGAGGACGAATCCCGTGACGAGGATCGCCACGGTGGTGACGATCAGCAACGTCGACGACACGATCTCCGCCCAGGCGGCAGGCCCGGGCGCTGCGCGCGCGCGAGCGGGAGCTTCGCGTTCCTCCGCCATGGCGTCAGAAATATAACCGCCGCGGGCGGTCCGGCCCACCCGGCGCGCGTGTTTTCAGTGGATCAGGGAGAAGCAGCGCCCCCAGCGGGCCCGGGTCGGCAGGTGGATCAGCATGCTCACGATCGACTGGAGGCGGTCGGAGCCGCGCAGGTTGATGTCGTTCGCCCCTTCCGGGTAGGACAGCCAGATCAGCACCGCGCGTCCCTTGATCAGCTCCCGGGGCACGAACCCCCAGATCCGGCTGTCCGACGAGCGGTCGCGATGGTCCCCCATCACGAAGTAGTTCCCCGGCGGGACGGTCTTCGCCGGGGCGTCGTTGAGGGGAGACCTGTAGGACGAGTTCACGTACGACTCGTTCTGCCTCTGGCCGTTGACGAACACGTACCCGGCACGCACCTCGACCGTGTCGCCGGGAAGCCCGATGACGCGCTTGATGTAGTCGGTCTCGGGCTCCTCCGGGTACTTGAAGACGATCACGTCTCCGCGCTTGACGTCGCGGCAGGGGAGCAGCGCGCGCTCGAGCGGCGTCTCCGCGGGAGAGAAGACGTACCGGTTGACCATGATGTAGTCGCCGATGAGCAGCGTGTCCTCCATCGAGCCCGAGGGAATCTTCGACTGCTGGAAGATGAACGCGCGCGTGAAGATGACGAACATGAGGCAGATCAGGATCGTCTCGGCGTAGTCGCGCACGATCCCCTTCGGGGGCGCGTCGGACTCGAGCGCCTCCGTCGCGGCCTGTCCTCCGGTCCTACCTCCCACGATCCGCCTCCGGCGCCAGCATCCGCGCGATCCAGTCAACGGCTTCCTCCGGCCGGTCGACCACCCGCGTGATCGAGAGCTGCTCGTCCTCGATCATCGACGACCGCAGCAAGAGCTGGAGCAGCGGCCGCCAGGGCGCCCCCAAAAGTACCACGGGGCGCTCTCCGAGGCTTCCCGCGCGGTGGAGCGCCCACAGCAGCGTCAGCTCGGCCAGGGTCCCCGACTTCCCCTCGAGGACGACGAACCCCGCGCAGGCGTCGACGAGCGCTCCCATGCGCTCGACGAGGTCTTCGGTCTCGCGCCGCTCGGTCAGGAAGGGGTTGGGTTGCCTGTGCGCGAAGATCTCCGAGATGACGCCGATCGCGCCGCCGCCCGCCTCCACGGCGCCCCGGCTCGCCGCTTCCATCACGCCGCTGTACCCGCCGGTCACCACGTCGTATCCGGCCTGGGCCAGAAGAGCGCCGACGCGGCGCCCGGCCTCGTAGATCCGGTCGCCGGGTCCCGGCTCCGAGGACCCGAACACGCCGATTCGCGGCCTTGCGGTCGTCATCTAGTACCCGACCGCCGCGCCCTCGCCCCGAGGGTCGGCGGCTCCGGTCCACCGGCCGCGGTCGTCCACGCCGATCGCGCAGACGTTGCCGATCGGCTCGCGGACGCCAAGCACATGGCCGCGCGCCGCGAGCGCATCGGCGACGTCGCGCGCGAGCGCGTGAGGCTCGACGAAGAGCGTGTCGGGCATCCACTGATGATGGATGCGCGGCGCATCGACCGCCTCCTGGAGTGTCATGCCGTCGTCGATCACGTGGAGGACCGTCTGGAGCACGGCGGAGATGATCGCCGGTCCGCCGGGGGAGCCCAGGACCATTCGCGGGCGCCTGCCGGGCGGGGTGTCCTCGACGATCGTCGGACACATCGACGAGAGCGGGCGCTTCCCGCCCGCGGGGGCGTTGGCCGCGCCGCCGACCAGACCGAACTGGTTCGCGGCGTGCGGCGCCAGCGCGAAATCGTCGATCTCGTTGTTGAGGAGGACGCCGGTCCCCGGGGCCACGATCGCCGACCCGAACCACGAGTTCAGCGTCGTGGTCAACGCGACCGCACCGCCTGCAGCGTCGCCGACCGACAAGTGCAGCGTCTCCGTTCCCTCGGAGTCCGCCGGCCGGCCCGGCAGGACGCGCGCGGAGGGTGTCGCGCGGTCATCACGGATGCCGAGCGAGCGGGCGCGCAGATAGCTGGGGTCGAGCAGGCCGGCGACCGGCACCTGGACGAAATCGGGGTCGCCCAGGAACTCGCTCCGGTCGGCGAACGCCCGGCGCTCCGCTTCCGCGATGCGGTGGAGGGTCAGCGACGAGCCGGCCCCCGAGCGGCCGAGATCGAAACGCTCCAGCATGCCGAGGATCTCGAGAAGCACCACACCTCCGCTCGAGGGCGGCGGGAAGGTCACCAGCGTCCGGTCCCGGTAGCGCCCCGCCAGCGGCGCGCGGATGACGGGGCGGTAGGCGGCCAGGTCGCGCGGATCGAGCACGCCGCCTGTGTCCCGGACTGCTCGGACGATCGCGGCCGCAACCGGACCCTCGTAGAAGGCGGCGGGCCCGCGCTCGGCGATCCCGCGTAGCGTCGCCGCGAGGTCCTTCTGCACGAGCCGGTCTCCCTCGGCGAGAGGGGCGCCGTCCTTGGTGAAGATCGCCCGCGCGGCCGGATCGGCGGACAGGCGCCCCGACTCGGCGGCGAAGATCTCCGCGGAGCGCGGCGAAACCAGGACCCCCTCGTCGGCGAGGGCGACGGACGGGGCGACGATCTCCGCCCACGGGCGCACGCCGTAGCGCTCGTGGAGGGCGTGGAGGCCGCGAACGCTCCCAGGGACACCCACCGAGAGACCGCGCTCGAGGCTCCTTTTCGGATCGACGTGGCCCGAGGCATCGAGGAACAGCGCGCTCGTCAGGGCGGCAGGCGCGACCTCGCGGAAGTCGAGCGCGTGGGAGGTCCCGTCGGGCGCGCGGTAGATCGCGAATCCGCCTCCGGCGAGGTTTCCCGCGCGGGGGTAGGTCACCGCCAGCGCCAGCGCCGTGGCGACGGCCGCATCGACCGCGTTCCCGCCGCGCTCGAGGATCGCGACCCCCACCTCGGCGGCTCTCCGCTCCGGCGCGACCACCAGGCCATGGGCGGCGGTGACCGGTGGGGCGGACGCCGCCAGCACCGGGCGCGCGAACAGCATCGCGAGACCGGCCGCGAGCAAACCCGGCGTGCGTCTCATGTGGCGCGAGAGCCTCGCATGCGCGCCGATGTTACACTGCACGATTCCGGGGAGGTCTTTCCCCGGGAGCGCCCCGGAGACGCCTCATGCGCCGATTGCACCTCGTGGCCGTCCTGCTCGCGCTCGCCGCTGCCGGGTGCGGAAACCGGTCCGGAAGCGCGCCTGTGGCACCCGCCGCAAGCGTCGCGGCCGCCCCGGCGGCACAGCAGCTCGCCGCCGACTTCACGCTCAAGGACGTCGCGGGAAACGTCGTCCACCTCTCCGACACGAAGGGGAAGGTCCGGCTCGTGGACTTCTGGACGACCTGGTGCGCGCCCTGCCGCGAGGAGATCCCGATGTTCAAGGAGCTGCAGGCGGCCTACGGTCCGAAGGGGTTCACGATGGTCGGCATCGCCATGGACGACGAGGGCGCCGACGTGGTGAAGCCGTTCGTCCAGGAGAACGGCATCTCCTACCCGACGCTCCTGGGCGACTCGGCGGTGAAGGAGAGCTACGGTCCACTCGTCGGCTTCCCCACCAAGGTCCTGGTGGACCGCGACGGGAAGATCGTCGAGCGCTTCGTCGGGCCGGTGCCCAAGGCGGTCCTCGAGAAGAAGATCGAGGCGCTCCTCTAGACGCCTTCCACGCGCTGCTTCCCAAGGGGACATGAGCATGACACGGCAGAACCGTCTCATCGTGATCCTGGTCGCCATCGGTGTCCTCGGGACCGGCGTGCTCGTAGCGCTCGCGCATCACCTCCGCTCGAGGCTCCCGGGCCCCGCGGCGCACGGTTCGGTCGCGACGTCTCACGTCGGAAGCGCCGTCGCCACGGGGCGGGAAGCCGGAGCCGTCGACGCCTACCTCGCCGGGCGGCGCGCGAGCGGGAAGGTTCTCACCGAGAACCCCAAGAAGGCGAAGCAGCTCGAGGCCGTCACCTCGGGCCACTACGACATCGCGAAGGGCCAGCGGATGGCGAGCGACGTCGACTTCGCAATCAAGTACAAGATCGCCCGGTACGATGCGCTGACGGCGGCCGGTTCGAGCGAGGCGGAGTACGAGGCGGTCCGCACGGCGTACCGGTCGTGGAAGAGCGGGGGGACCTGCGCCCCCGCGTTCGCGGGGGCGTTCGAGTCGAAGCGCGCGGATCTCGCCGCCGTCGAGCTCGGCAATCTCGAGGGATTCGACGATCAGGTGAAGTAGAGCGGGCTACGCCTCGCGCCGATTCTCGAGGCGCTCGATCCGCCGTGCCAGGGCCGTCATCCGGCGCCCGAGGGACGCGAGGTAGCCGACGAGACCGATCCAGACGACCAGGTATCCCCAGAACAGGAACGCATAGCTCTTCACCGGAACCTCCCCGAGGCGTCCTCGAGCTCCGCGATGCGCTCCTCGAGCGAGGACAGCCTGATCCTTGCGATCAGCAGGACGAGATAGAGCGTCAGCACGGCCAGCATCGACACGCCGAACGCCTCGGACATCCCGGGGGCGAGCGGGTTGGTCTTGCCCGGCCCGAACACGATCGGGTGCTGGCCGCGCCACCAGTCGACGGCCTTGTAGACGATCGGCACGTCCAGAGCGGCGACGATCCCGAGCACCGCGCCGATCCGCGCCCCCTGCTCCGGGGTGGCGGCGTACCTGCGGGCGAGGAGGCATCCGGCGAGGAGCAGCCAGAGGATGAGCGTCGTGGTGAGCTTCGCCTCCCAGGTCCACCAGACGCCCCAGGCGGGCTTCGCCCAGATCGGGCCGGTGATCAGGACGAGCGTGCAGAACAGCAGCCCCACCTCCGAGGCCGCGACCGCGAGGTGATCCCAGATCGCCCGCCGGGTCCAGAGGTACCCCGCGCCCCCGGCCAGAAGCAGGAACACGGAGAGGAACGTCATCGCAGCGATCGGGACGTGGAAGTAGAAGATCTTCTGGACGGCCCCCATGACCTTCTCTTCCGGAGCGACCAGGAAGATCAGCCCGAGCGCGCAGCCGATCAGGACGGCGCTGACCACGAGCACCGCCGCGAAGGTCCGGTTGAGCCCCGTCCTCATGCATCCTCCAGGATCGCGTCGGCGAGCAGCCACGCGACGAGGAAATAGAGTACGTCGAGTCCCGCCGTGATCAGGAGCCACTTGGCATCGCCCGCGAGCGGGCTGCCCTCGAAGACCGTGGCGGTGCAGTGGACCGCCGAGAGGAACAGCGGCGTCGCGGCGGGCAGGAGCAGGGTCGCGAGGAACGCCTCCCCCCGGCCGAGCCGCGACACGACCGCGCCGAAGATCGTGCCGAGCTGCGCGAGTCCCGCCGAGTGGAGGAGCACCACGGCGGCGAGCGGTGGCGCCGCCGTGACCATGTCGACGTCGAAGAAGATCCCGGTCAGCGGGATCACGGCCGCCTCGAGGAGGACGAGCAGCGTGAGGTTCGCGAACGCCTTCCCGCACAGCACCGCCCCGCGGTCGACCGGGGCGATGGCGAGCCCCGTGAGCGCGTCCCGCGCCCTCTCGGTGGCGAACGAGCGGTTGAACCCGACGATGGCGGAGAACGCGAGCGTCACCCAGAGCATTCCGGGCACGATCTTGGACACTCCCGTTCGCCGGACGAAATCGAGATCGAACGCGAACGCGAACACCACGAGCACGATCAGCGCGAACAGGAGCGAGGCGGCCATCGACTCGCGCGTGCGCCCCTCGACGGCGAGGTCCTTCCGCGCGACGAGCGCGGCCGCGCGAACGAAGCCGGGCGGGGCGGGGCGCTCGGCGCTCACGAGACCTCCGCCATCCGCTCCTGGAGGCGCAAGACGTCTTCGGCCCGTCCCGTTCCCGCGTCGGCGACGGCGCCGTTCCTGAGGAAGATCCATCGCGGGCAGAGCGACAGCCCCTCCTCCACCGTGTGCGTCACGATGACCCACGTCGTGCCGGAGGCCGAAGCCTGGGCGAGCGCCTCGTGGAAGCGGCGACGGGAGGCCGCGTCGAGACCGGTGCCGGGCTCGTCGAGCAGCAGGAGGGGCGGGGCATGGACGAGCGCCCGCGCGAGGGAGACGCGCTGTTGCATGCCCCGGGAGAACGACCGCACCGGATCGCCGGCGCGCGAGGCCAGGCCGAGACGGTCGAGCAGCGCTCTCGCCCGGCCCTCCGGGTCCGCCACCCCGTGGAGGCGTCCGAAGAACACGAGATTCTCGATCGCGGTCAGATCGTCGTACAGCAGCGTCTGGTGGGCGACCACGCCGATCCGGCTGCGCGCCGCGGGGGAGCGCGGGGGCTCTCCCGCGATGGCGATCGTGCCGCTGCTCGCGCGGATGGTGCCCGAGAGCAGCCGGAGCAGCGTCGACTTCCCGGCGCCGTTCCCGCCGAACACCGCGACCGACTCGCCGGTGCGGACGTCGAGATCGACGCCGGAGACGGCGGTGCGTGTCCCGAACCGCCGCGTCAGGGAGCGGACCGAGAGCAACACCCCGTCGGGGAGAGCGCTTATGCGCGTTCCCGGGCCGCGGGGAGGGCGTCGATGCGCTTCATCAGGTCGACCGCGCGCTGCTCCAGGGCCGCCTTGATCTCGGCGTAGTCGTCGTCGCCGATCTTCCCGGTCGCGCGATCTTCCTCGAGGTCGCGCAGGGCCGACAGCGCCATGGCGTTTTGCGCGTGCAGGTCCTCCTCCTCGGACACCCGCTGCGCGACGCG